>NZ_JAIWOF010000147.1 GCF_020217025.1 Flavobacterium sp.
TTAATTGTAAACGGAGAATTAGAAGGACAAAACTTAAACAAAGGCGATGTTATTATTTTTGCATCTGTTGGTGCCGGAATGAATATTAACGCTATTGTGTATCAAATGTAAAAAAGTTGAGCGTTAGAAGTTAGAAGTTGGAAGAAAAAAGTAAATTTGTATTCCAATTTCAATTTCAATGTACGAAAAAACATATCCGAGCAAACGATTCAATATCACTTTAGATTTTCTAAAAAAACATATCAAACCTTCTGAAACCATTTTTGATTTAGGTGTTCCAAATCCTTTTTCAAAAATCATGGTAGATAATGGCTATTCGGTTATCAATACAAAAGGAGAAGATATTGATAACGACCAATCGGCGTTACAGAATGAAAACTACGAGGTGTTTACAGCTTTTGAAATTTTCGAACACTTATTAAATCCTTACACTGTTCTACAAAACGTAAAAGCGGATAAAATTTTAATTTCGATTCCTTTGCGCTTATGGTTTTCCCCTGCTTATCGTAGCAAAACCGATATGTGGGATAGACATTATCATGAATTTGAAGATTGGCAATTAGATTGGCTTTTGGAAAAAGCTGGTTTTAAAATTGTAGACCGAGTAAAATTCACACATCCAGTAAAAAAAATCGGATTTAGACCTTTATTGAGATGGTTTACACCGAGATATTATTTGGTTTATGCCGAAAAAGTAAAATAGTCAGATGAAATATTACATTATCATTCCTGCTTACAACGAAGAAGCTTTTATGAGCTTAACTTTACAATCGTTAGTAGAACAAACTGTTTTACCAACAAAAATTGTAGTGGTGAATGATAATTCTACCGATAAAACTCCGGAAATTGTTTCTGAATTCGCTTCCAAATACCCATTTATCACTTTAGTGAATAAAAAATCGGATGCGATTCATTTGCCTGGAAGTAAAGTGATTCAAGCATTTCATGAAGGCGAAAAAAATATCGATGATAATTATGATATCATTGTAAAAGTCGATGCTGATTTGATTTTTCCAAAGAATTACTTCGAAACCATAATCAAACATTTCGAATCTGATGATAGAATTGGAATGGCAGGTGGCTTTTGTTACATCGAGAAAAACGAGAATTGGGTTTTAGAAAATCTTACAGATAAAGATCACATTCGTGGTGCTTTGAAGGCTTACAGAAAAGAAACCTTCAAACAAATTGGTGGATTAAAACCACAAATGGGTTGGGATACCGTTGACGAATTACTTTGTAAATTCTACAATTGGAAAGTCGTAACCGATGAAAGTTTACACGTAAAACACCTAAAACCAACAGGTGCCAGCTACAACCAAGCCGCAAGATTCAAACAAGGCGAAGCATTCTATACTCTAGGTTACGGATTTTTTATCACAGCCGTTGCTTCTTTAAAATTAGCCATGCGAAAAGGGAAACCTTTATTGTTTTTAGATTACATCAAAGGTTTTTGGAAAGCCAAAAGAGAAAACAAAAACATGTTGGTTACACCTGAACAAGCTAAATTTGTTAGAAAATATCGTTGGAAGAAGATGAAAGAGAAGTTGTTTTAATTATTAATATGAGATACATCTTTATATTATCACTAATAACTCTATTTTCATTTGAAATAAATGATAACAAATCTAATCCGTACATAAATTATTCTCTAAATATAAGTCAAGCCGAATCTTTCATTTTAAATGACAATTATTCAGAAGCGCTTCAACATTACAAAAAAGCTTTTTCAATTAATGTAAAACCAATTGCAAAAAACTGTTTTACAGCTATGCAGATAGCAGCAATTGAAAACGATATGAATTTCTTCAAAAAAAGCGTAAAAAAAGGCTTTGAAAGAGGATTAATCCCTGAATATTTAACTAATGATAGTTTAATTGGAAGTTATATCTCAAAAAATAAAATCGAAAAAATAATCAATTCTCAATTTGAGATATCAAATAAAAAATATAAAAAAAGTATTAATTATAAGTTATTGGATGCAATTAACAAATTATCCGATTTAGACAATAAGTGGAAAATATATTACTTGGATTCGTTGAGTATTTATGATTCAAAAAACAAGGATATTTATTGGAAGAAATATGATAGTATTATTTCAAATATTGTTGATGTAAAATTAATTTCACTAATTACAAAATATGGATTCCCAGAAGAAAGAAATATTGATTTGAATTATTTAGGTATTAAAAGTTTATCAAACAAACCAAATTACGACTATTCTTTTGGAAACAATAAAACTAAACTTATTTTACTTCATTATTATTCCTATCCAAGAGACAAAAGTTATAATCAATTATTAAAAAACGAAGTATTTAAAGGAAACTTACAACCTGAAATCTATGCCTCAATAATGGATTTTCAATCTAAATTTAGCAATATTGACGAATATTATAATGAATGGCATCAAACAGAAGATACTAATAAATTTGAAGCTATAAATAAACGAAGATTAGAAATTGGACTGCTTCCATTTGAAGAAAAAAATCTTAAATTTAAACGAGGACAAAAAATCTGTAAAGAAAAAAGAGAAAATAAAAATCACAAACAAGTCAGACTTTTTTATTGGTGTGGTTAAAATTTAAGCCATTTTTAAAAAGGTAACTCATTTTCGAACAAAATATAGTATTTTTACTGCTTACTAGAAACTGAATACAGAACACTATCAAAATGATGCTCATTCGCTACTTATCGCAAATAGGAAAATACTTCATCATGTTGAAAGAAATTTTCAACAAGCCTACTAAATGGTCGGCGATGAAACAACTAATTCTTAAAGAAATTGATGATTTAATTATCGATTCGCTAGGAATTGTTTCTTTTATATCATTTTTCGTAGGTGGTGTTGTGGCAATTCAAACGGCATTAAACTTAACCAATCCGTTAATCCCAAAATATTTGATTGGATTTGCAACACGTCAATCGGTTGTTTTAGAATTTGCTCCTACTTTTATTTCCATTATTATGGCGGGTAAAATGGGTTCGTTCATTACATCAAGCATAGGAACCATGCGTGTTACAGAACAAATTGACGCATTAGAAGTTATGGGAGTTAACTCCCTTAATTACTTAGTTTTTCCAAAAATAATCGCTTTACTATTATATCCTTTCGTAATTGGAATGAGTATGTTTTTAGGAGTTTTTGGAGGTTGGATGGCAGCCGTTTATGGAGGATTTACTACAAGTTTCGAATTCACAACTGGACTTCAAACTGAATTTATCCCGTTTCATATTGCTTATGCCTTCATTAAAACTATTGTTTTTGCTTTCATTTTAGCTACAATTCCTTCGTTTCATGGCTATTACATGAAAGGTGGTGCTTTAGAAGTAGGAAAAGCGAGTACCGTTTCATTCGTTTGGACATCGGTAGTTATCATTTTAATGAACTTTATATTAACGCAACTTCTTTTAAGCTAATGATTGAAGTAAAAAATATCGTAAAAAAGTTTGGTGAACAAACCGTTTTAAAAGGAGTTTCAACTCGTTTTGAAGCAGGAATGACCAATCTAATCATTGGACAAAGTGGTTCTGGAAAGACCGTTTTCTTAAAATCATTATTAGGAATTCATACACCTGATAGCGGCACTATTTCTTTTGATGGTAGAATTTATTCTGAACTTTCTAATGATGAGAGACGTGAATTAAGAACCGAAATTGGAATGGTTTTTCAAGGAAGTGCCCTTTTTGATAGTATGACGGTTGAAGAAAACATTGGATTTCCACTAAAAATGTTTACTAATAAATCGGTTAAGGAGATTAAAGAGCGCGTCGATTTTGTTATTGATAGAGTTCACTTAGTTAATGCGCATCAAAAACGACCATCTGAAATTTCGGGTGGAATGCAGAAGCGTGTGGCGATTGCTCGAGCGATTGTAAATAATCCAAAATACCTTTTTTGCGATGAACCAAATTCGGGATTAGACCCAAAAACTGCAATTGTAATTGATAATTTGATTCAGGAAATTACACAAGAATACAACATTACTACAGTAATTAACACGCACGATATGAACTCGGTAATGGAAATTGGCGAAAAAATTGTGTTCTTAAAAAATGGTTTATTAGAATGGGAAGGCAGTAACAAAGAAATATTCAAAACCGATAACGAAGCCGTTACCGATTTTGTATATTCTTCAGAATTATTCAAACGTGTTCGAAAAATGTATTTGGAAGATGATGTGAAATAGTGCTATTGAATTTTAGATACTATTTGCTTGATATCTTGCTCTTTATTCTTTGGATAAATCAACAAAACGTCGTCTTTATCTACGATAATATAATCTGTTAAGCCGTCAATAACTACAAGTTTTTTTCCTTCAGTTCTGATGATGTTATTCGTTGCATTTTCAAGATAAACGGAAGCGTTTACTACGGCATTTTCTTGTTCGTCTTTTGGTAATTTATCGTATAATGAACCCCAAGTTCCTAAATCATTCCAATCGAAAGTTGCTGGTAAAACGTAAACATTTTGCGCTTTTTCTAAAATAGCATAATCCACTGAAATATTTTGTGCTAAAGGATAATTATCTCTTATAAAAGCTTCTTCATTTGGGGTATTTAAAGTCTCATAACCATTCATAAAATGATCATACATCACCGGTTGAAACTCTTCATAAGCTTTTAAAACGGTTTTAGCACTCCAAACAAAAATTCCAGCATTCCAAAGATAATTTCTACTTTGGATGAACTTTCTTGCGGTTGCATAATCTGGTTTTTCTCTAAACTGCTTCACCTTTTTAATTGGACGAGAATCTAATTTATCAAACTCGATATAACCGTAACCTGTATTGGCAAATGTTGGTAAAATACCCAAGGTCATTAAGTTTTCATCGCGCTCACAAAAATCAAAAGCATATTGAAGATTAGAACAAAACTGCACCTCATCTTCAATCCAATGATCAGAAGGCGCCACT
The DNA here is from genome assembly GCF_020217025.1 of Flavobacterium sp. Taxonomy (GTDB): domain Bacteria; phylum Bacteroidota; class Bacteroidia; order Flavobacteriales; family Flavobacteriaceae; genus Flavobacterium. Next base: position 4,914 of record NZ_JAIWOF010000147.1, read on the forward strand.
ACCATAACTGCATCTGGATTTTGCTTTTTAATTTTTAAAGAAGCATATAAAATACAAGGCGCCGTATTACGCATAGCAGGTTCTAAAACGATTTGCTCTTGTTGAATCATAGGCAATTGTTCCAAAACGATATCGTTATACAATTCATTTGTAAGAATCAAAATATTTTCTTTTGGTATAATTTGAGACAAACGAGTAAAGGTCTTTTGAATCAAAGTTTCACCTGTTCCTAACATATCGTGAAATTGCTTTGGAAACTCCGTTGTACTTACTGGCCAAAAACGAGAACCAACTCCTCCAGCCATTATGATTGCATAATAATTTTTATTCATTTTGTATATTTTTTGTTGCTAGAACTTATTCGGCAACAATTCGACTTCAGCATTGGGTTGAAACAAATACAAGCGTCCAGAACTTATTTCTAAACATTCGTATCGCTTAACTCGCAATGCTATTTTTTTGAAAATTTTTCCATTGTGAATTCTAAAATGACTTCCCATTGGAATTTCAAAGATATAATTTTTATCGGTTTCTTTTTGGTCAAATTGCTTTAAAGCGATGGCTAATTTTGCATCTGTATCACTACTCGCTTTCGGATTTCTAAAATGTTTGGCAAGTAATGGCAACAATTGATTTGGAAATATTTCAGGTCGAATAAACGGCACCATCATTCGTTGAAAAGTGAGTTTCCATTCATCTCCATGCGGTTTTATGTTTCGACCATATTTTTCGAAAGCTACCAAATGCGCAATTTCGTGAATTAGGGTTATTAAAAATCGGTATTTATTCAAACTAGCATTCACAGTAATCAAATGATAGCCTTGCGCATCTTTTCGATAATCGCCATGGCGGGTTTGACGCTCATTAACGATTTTTAGATGCACATGATTCGCTTTGATTAACTCAAAACAAGGATGAACCGCATGTTCAGGTAAGTATTTTTTTAATACGTCACTCAATTTTAAGGTGTTGAAGATGAAACTTGCAATACTTTTCCGTTATAATACTTGTTTCCAGTTAAGGCAAAATTAAAAATATAATCGGCCATTTCTTTTGCTGAAAGTGGCGCTTCGTAACCTGGAAAGGCTTCTTGTAACATTTCGGTATTTACGGCTCCAAGTGCTAAAACATTGAAAGCAATTCCTTGTTCTTTGTATTCTTCTGCCAATAATTCGGATAACGTAATTACAGCTCCTTTGCTTGACGAATATGCAGCTAATCCAGCGAATTTCATACTACCCTGAATGCCTCCCATAGAACTAATCGTCACAACATGACTTCCTTTTTCCATGAATGGAATACAGATTTTTGTTAATTCGGCAACAGCAAAAACATTGACTTTATATATGTTTTGGAATTCTTCTGAAGTAATTTGCGTGAACGTTTTATGCAATAAACTTCCTGCATTATGAATTAAAACATCAACTTTTTTCCAAGTTCTGTTAATGAAATTTTCAACCTGAAGTAATTCTTCTGGATTTGAAATATCAATTGACAAACAAGTAATGTTTGGATTTTCGATTAACTCTTTTGGTGTTTTTCGAGAAATGGCTAACACTTGATGTCCAGCGTTTGCAAATTGTAATGCTAACTCGTAACCTATTCCTCGAGAAGTTCCGGTTATGATGATGTTTTTACTTTTCATTTAATTTTATTTCTTTTTTTGGGGCGTTTATCATTCTTTCCAAAACTGGAATTGTTTTTGTAATCACAGTCGTCATGTGTTTGGTATCCATCATTTCAAACTCGTCATCAGGTTGGTGATAGAATTGAAAATTTTCAAAATCGAAAGTTGACACCGTTTGAGCTGGGACATTAAATTCGGTAAAAAACGGATAATTATCAGATGCTCTGAACAACATATATTTGGTTTCTATTGGCAAATATCCTACTAATTTCTCACCTGCATACTCGTTTATTAAAGATGCCATATTGGATTTTCCAAAACCAGTTAAATAGAAATCCATTCCTTTGTCTTTCATAGGCACTCCAATCATTTCAAAATTGAACATAAAATACAAATCCATTTTTTGTTCTTTCAATTTTGCAGCCAAATGTTTTGATCCTAACAGGCCTTTTTCTTCTGCTGAAAAGAATACAAAAAGTACACTTCGCTTATTGTTTTTAAATTTTGCGAAATATTTTGCTACTTCGGTTACTGCAGTAGTTCCAGAAGCATTGTCATTTGCTCCGTTTCCAATATCATCGCCATTTACAGCTGCAATTTTTCCAATATGATCATAATGCGCACCAATAATAACAAATTCATTTTTTAACTCTTTATCGTTCCCTTCGATATAACCAACTACGTTGTAAGAAGTTTTATCAAAATTAGAAAGTGTATCGCGATACGTTTTAAAATAAGGCTTAATTCCGTTCTCTTTTAAAAGATTTTCTAAATATACAGTTGCCAATTCAATACCCTCACTACCTGAATCTCTTCCTTCTAGTTCATCCGAAGTTAAATAAGACAAAGTTTTGATTACATTTCCTTCTTCAACTTGGTAATTAAAATTAGAAATGTTTTTCGAAGTAACATTGGTTTGTGCATGCAATGACAATCCAACAAAAGAAATTAGGAATATGATTTTTTTCATAGTTTATAGTTTTAAGTAAAAATAAAAAAATCCCGAGTAAATCGGGATTTTGTATGATAAATTTAACACTTATTAAGCTAACATCGTTACTGGATTTTCCATAAACGCTTTGAACGTTTGTAAGAATTGAGCTCCTGTTGCTCCGTCCACTGTTCTGTGATCGCAAGCTAAAGTAACTGTCATTGTGTTTCCAACAACGATTTGTCCATTTTTAACTACTGGTTTTTCAATAATTGCACCAACAGACAAAATAGCAGAATTTGGTTGATTGATAATCGAAGTAAATGATTGAATTCCAAACATTCCTAAGTTAGAAATAGTAAATGTACTTCCTTCCATCTCTGCTGGTTGAATTTTCTTAGATTTTGCTTTTCCAGCTAAGTCTTTCACATTTGTACCAATTTGAGTTAAACTCATTTGATCTGTAAATTTCAATACTGGAACCATTAAACCATCTTCAACTGCAACAGCAACACCAATATTCACATGGTGATTGATAACCATTGCATCTTCTCTCCATTGTGAATTTACTTGTGGATGTTTTTTCAATGCCATCGCACTTGCTTTGATTACCATATCATTGAAAGAAACTTTCGTATCTGGTAATCCATTAATCATATTTCTTGAAGCAATTGCATTGTCCATATCCAACTCGATAGTTAAATAATAATGCGGTGCCGTAAATTTAGATTCTGACAATCGTCTCGCAATGGTTTTACGCATTTGCGAATTTTTGATTTCTTCTTGGAATACTTCTCCTGCTGGAACAAATGGTTTAACTGCTGCAACTGCATTTGTAGCTTCTGTAACCGCTTGAGATGGAGTTACAACTGCTGATGGTGAGAAATTCTCCACATCCGATTTTACAATTCTTCCATTCTCACCTGAACCTTTTACTTGAGACAAGTTGATTCCTTTGTCTTGGGCAATTTTTTTAGCTAATGGAGAAGCGAAAACTCTACCTGAAGTAGTTTGTTCTACAACTGCTGCTTCTTGAGCAACTGCTTTTACTTCCTCAACTTTTGGAGCTTCTACAACTGCATCTACTTTATAATTAGCTGCAATTCCTGAAACATCAGTTCCTGCTGGACCTAAAATAGCTAAAATTGTATCTACTGGAGCAGAATCACCTTCTTGAACTCCAATATATAATAACGTTCCTGCGTTGAAAGATTCGAATTCCATCGTAGCTTTATCGGTTTCGATTTCAGCTAAAATATCACCTTCTTTTACAGTATCTCCTACTTTTTTCAACCAAGTTGCAACTGTTCCTGTTGTCATAGTATCTGACAAACGAGGCATCGTTACTACTTTCACACCAGCTGGAATTTCAACTGCTGCTGAAGTTGGTTTTGCTTCTTCAACTACTTTTTCTTCTTTAGTTTCTGTAGCAGTTCCTCCATTTAATAATGCTGAAATATCTTCACCGGCTGCTCCAATAATTGCTAATAAAGAATCTACTGGAGCCGATTGACCTTCTTGAATTCCGATGTGTAATAAAACACCGTCATAGAAAGATTCGAATTCCATTGTAGCTTTATCCGTTTCAATTTCGGCTAAAATATCACCTGTTTTGATTGTATCACCCACTTTTTTTAACCAAGTTGCTACAACTCCTTCGGTCATCGTATCACTCAAACGGGGCATTGTTATAATTTGTGCCATAGTTCTTATAATTTATGTGGAATGAAAGGATAATTTTCTTGTTCGTACACTACATCATATAACTGTTGTGCTTCTGGGAATGGAGATTCTTCAGCGAATTTCTCACATTCAGCCACTAAATCAGCTACTCTTTGATCGATTGCTTCGATTTCGGCTTCTGTAGCGTAGTTATTTTCTTTGATTACATCTAAAACTTGAATAATTGGATCGATTTTTTTGTATTCTTCCACTTCTTCTTTCGTTCTATATAATTGTGCATCAGACATTGAGTGTCCTCTGTAACGGTATGTTTTCATTTCTAAGAAAGTTGGTCCGTCTCCACGACGCGCTCTTTCCATAGCTTCGTGCATTGCTTCAGCCACTTTTACAGGATTCATTCCGTCAACTGGTCCACAAGGCATTTCGTATCCTAAACCAAGTTTCCAAATATCAGTATGATTAGCCGTTCTTTCTACAGAAGTTCCCATAGCATAACCGTTGTTTTCAACGATGAATACTACTGGTAATTTCCAGTTCATTGCCATATTAAAAGCTTCATGTAAAGAACCTTGACGCGCAGCACCATCTCCAAAATAAGTTAAAGTAACTCCGCCTGTTTCAAAATATTTATCTGCAAAAGCAATACCTGCTCCTACTGGGATTTGCGCTCCAACGATACCGTGTCCTCCATAAAAACCATGTTCTTTAGAGAAAATATGCATCGATCCACCCATACCTTTTGAAGTACCTGTTACTTTTCCGTACAATTCTGCCATAACTTTTCTTGGATCTACACCCATTCCAATTGGCTGAACGTGGTTACGGTAAGCGGTAATCATTTTATCT
>NZ_JAIWOF010000226.1 GCF_020217025.1 Flavobacterium sp.
AACAAGCTTTTGCGATTGCAACAAAAAAAGAATATTATTCAGTGAAAATTAACTAAAATAAATTTGGAAAAAAACACAGTTCATTCCGCAGAATAGAAACGTAAGTTCAGCGTAGCTAAATCTCCTACTCAGTAGGCAATTGCTTTACGCAGTCAAAGCTGTCATTCCGCCAAAATAGGAATCTCCTACACGGTAGGCAATTGCTTTACGTAGTAAAGCCCATATTCATCATTCAACATTCGTTACCCGAGAGCTATGCTCGAACTGGCGAAGCAATCATCAATCATCATTCAATCACTCATTATCAAGGATTGCGAAAGGATTCAATGGCACTAAGCAAAAACTCAACTAATATTCACCTTAGAAGCAATTAAGTCCTCAATTTCTTTTTTAGTTATACCATAAATTCCTAAAATCTCCTTTGCCTTATTTACATTACGCTTTAATCTTTTACCTGCGTGAAAAACAGCAAACTCTAAATTATTAAAACGCAATTCTTCAAGCGTAAAGCCTTTTTGTTCCAATTGCAGCAAATGCCAATCGGTGTAATTGATAGGTAATTTGATGCTTCGCAAAATGCTATCATCTTCAAAAAAAGTAGTTTGAGCGGTTACTTTAGTTACCCCAATTTGCAATTGATTATCCGTAACAATACATTCAAAAAAAATACCATCCCAGGTTTTCACCATATCATAAAAGTAATGAAAATCAAAAGTGGCTTTTGCCGTATGTACCGTTTTACAAGGCAGTTCTAATTTGATGCCTGGAATAACCAATGTAAGTAAATTATCTGTAATCGTAAGCTCTAAGACCGTATAAGTCTTCTTTTTATACATAGTGGCAAGCGCCTTCTGCATCTTAGTTAACTGCGTTTTTAATTTCGATTTGCGAATGGTAAAGGAAGCTTTGTGCATAGGAAACGAATTTTAATTATAACTACAAAACTTAAAAAATAGTATAGCTATAAAATCGATTTCATGCTATTTGTTTTAGCACTCTTAACTCCTGCTTTTTGTAAAGTCTTATGAAAATCAAAACCCTTTTCTTCTTATTGTCATGATGAAATTGTTTTAGTATCTCTCATCAGCATTTCGTGAGTAACAAAACGAACGCGAAAGGAATCACGTATGAGCTAGGTTCATAAAATAAAAAAAAGGATTTATTAAAACTCGTAATCTTTAATAGATGGTATAATTGGGCAGCTTGATATATACATAAACTCCTTTTGTTTTGCAACAGGATTATTTCTAACTTTAAATCTATCTAAAAGATTTTTCTCTTTCAATTTACTTTCTCTATTAAAATTTATTGCGAGTATTAATTTATCAGGTTGAGATAAAGTTCTAATAATTCTACCTGTCAAATTTCTAAATTCAAAATCTACAAATTCTCTTAAATCACTTTCATTTTTAAAACTAAACTCATAGAAATCAAAGCCACTATGATTTTTAAAATATGATTTGAAATGTGTCTTAAAAATATTCTTAAATGTATTTCGAATTTCTATTATATTATCTTGAGAATAATTGGTGTACGCATTTAATACGAATAAGAAATTTATTTCATAATAATTAATAAATAAGGTATCTCTATCAAACAAACGCTCTTTGAAATGAGCACTTTTTTCAGTTCCTTTCTCAATATTCTGTATTAGAGTATGATTTTCAAAATCATTAATATTCTTTATTACACCTTGAATAAAAAAGTTTGGAGAAATACTATATCCCTCTGTGACTTCATCTCGGTACCTAATGTTTTTATTTATTAATGATGGGATTTTTATATTTTCATGTAATAAATCAATATTATACTGTATTACATTTTTAGCATAAGTAAATTGTTTATAAACAGAATTTTCACTTATCGAACTATTGTGTTTATAATATTTTGAATCTCCAATATAGAAAATACTTTCATCATTATCTAAAATACTTTCAAATTCAAATAAATGATCTAAAATCTTACCATCTTTATTGTTTTTTAAATGATTTAAAGAAATACCATTTGAAGTTTTTCGATTAGAAAAGGAGTCTGATAATAATTTATCAATCATATCTTCAAATACGTTGTGGTAGTGTTTAACAACTATGAAATCATTATTTTTATTTTTGATACTTCCAACAAATGTCCTTTCAAAAAATAATATTAATAAATTATAAATTGCTTTGAGTTTATCAGAATAGTAATTGTTTTTAATTTTCTTGATTTTATACAATCCATTATCTAAAAAATCTTTAAATCGTTCACCTTTAATTAAAGTATACGGACAATCAATAACTATATCAACTTTATATTCATCTTTTAAATAATTTAAAAGAGAATAAAAATAGGTCATTAAAACTTCATCATTATTGACAACTTTTGTTTTTGTATTAAGATTATCATAAATAGGATAACTATTAATAAAAACCGGTTGTTGCTTTCTAATTGTTTTATTCCAATTTACTTTTTTATGTTTTTTAGTTTCTTGTTCTTTAATATAGAAAACAAAAAAGTCACTATTCTTCTTATAAAAATTAAGTATTGTTAGCACTAAGTCTAAAAATGTAAATTCATTCTCGCCAATATTTGAACTTAATTGTAAAGTTTCACCAAGGTGAATAATTTTATCATCAACTCTACTTTTATACTCTGATAGCGATTTGTAAAATAGAATAAGAAATTTTCTAAACCAATTTAATAAGGTAATATCTTCTTTAAGTAATTCTTCAATCTTGAATTTAAAAAAATCTAAATAATAAATTTCAGTATCTAAAAATCTTTCTTCTTCTGTAATGAATAACTTAGGTAAAAAATAATAAAGTTGGTTGTCATTAGAATGATAATAACCTACTACATCTATATATCCATAATCTCCTATTTGGTGATAGAATTTATCACCAAAACAAGATTTCAAATCATTGATGTTATATTTTGCGCCCTCAAATAGAATCTTCATTATTCACTATCATTTTCATCTTCAGATGGCTCAGCAGCTATAGACATAGTATTTTCTTGATCAGGATATGTTTTATCCTCTGTCGTTTTATCCTCTGCTTTAGTAACACCTAAAACTTTTTCAAACAAATAAATTAATAAATCATCTTGATTACCTTCCTTGTGAAAATCATTGAATGAAAGATCTTTTATTTTAGAACCATCATCGTTCTTTTGAACAAAAATAGTATCTTGATGGTATGTTTCATCTTTAAAAACATCATTCCACAGATAAAATAATACTTTGTTTGTAAAAATTTCTTTAGAGATTATACCATCAGATTTACTAGCATCGATAAACCAATTACCTATTTGTTTATCTTCTGATTTCGTTACGCTGTAAATTTTTCTATTTACTTTATCTATGAAACTTAACCAAGAATACCTTTTATCTTCTTTTATTTTAATAACAAAATTAGACTTTTTACATGTTGTATCTATTGGAATATATTTCCATTCCCATCTACGTTTAAATGCTGAATCCATTGGATATAATGATTGGTCAGAAGTATTCATAGAAGCTAAGATTGATAAATTATTTGGCATTTGTAATTTACCATCTTTTAGAAGACTGATTGCTTCTTCACCATTTTTAATACGTTCAACATTAATTTCTTCTTCTTCTTCTGATAAATAATCTCTTAATTCTGATGAAGGTTCAATGTTATATTCTGGATTTCGGTCTAACAATTGAAAAATATCTCCAAATATCTCAGAACAGTTACCTCTATTTATTTCTTCAATTACTAAAAAGTAATGTTCGTCTTGTTTAGACCATGCTTTAACATATAGCTCCGTGAAAATTTGTGGTACAAACTTATATTTGATTTTATCATTATCATTGATGTCTGTATAAGGCTTGTATCCACCTACAAATGAATGATAATCGTAATCTGGATGAAATGTTACACGAGAATAGTTTTCGTTAGATACATTATACTTTTTAAGATATTCTTTAATGGCATGTGATTTTCCTGTACCCGGAGGTCCAAAATAAATTTTATTTATTGAGTGAACTTTTGAAGAGTTAGCTAAAGTTGTTTTAACATCATTCAATAATTCTTTTAAAAATAGTAAATAATTACTTTTACCCAATATTGCTCTTGGCATGTGATTAGATTTTTTAGCACTATATTCAAAAAAATCACCTTCTTTTTTTTCAAGATTACCTTTTATTGCTTCTATTAGATTATTAATATCATTTTTGTATATTGTGAACACTTTTGTTTTAAATTCATTTTGATAAATTTTTTCATAATTTATTAACTCTGCTTTGAGCTTTTCTTTACTTTTAGAAAAAAAATCAGAATAATAATTATGTTTGCTTCCATCTAGTTTAATAAACCACTCAATAAATTCGTCAAGTATATTAACTGGTTGATTTGCATTATCGTTATTTTCACTTTCACTTACAATTAGTTGGTGATTACTTTTTTCTTCAAAAAGATAATTTAAATAATCATAGCTCTTACTATTATTGTTGATGTGTTCGCACAAAAAAACATCTTGATTGCGTTTTCTTAATATTAATATATCACCTTCAATAGGATTTATTTCTCTAAATAAATCATTAAGGAATACACGATATTCATCTCTTGTTTCCCTTTTTTGAAATTTGACATCAAATTCTTTATTGCTAGGTATTAAAATTATTTTTTTTAACAAATGTTGACCGTTATCCAAATTAATTTTAAAAAAATCACGAATAGACTCTACATTAAATGTTGGAGTTCTGTCTAAATCTTGATTGATAATTTTCTTGATATATATCATATTATTTATATTTTAGTCCATTGCTCTGCCATTGCCCTAGCTAAACCTTCAAATGTTTTACTTCTCATTGTTCTTCTTTCAGCAGAAGATTTTGAAAGCGTTAAAGCATCTGAATACCATTTCGGTAAACTTTTACCACTACTTAATACTACTCGTTCTCCCTTACCAACTATGCTAGTAGGTTCTAAAAGAGGTAAATTTTTCAACCACAAACATGTAGCTTTTGAAGCTTCGTCACCAAACATCCAAGGATGGACAGTTTGATCAGGTTTTTTGTAACGTGTACTTACAATACCTACCGGGTTTTCAACAGCTATTTTATCAATTGGAGCCTCTAAAAGTTTAATAAAAAACTCTAGTGCTTCTTCTCTATCTTTAGCACGATCAGGAAATCGGGGATGTGGTCTTCTTTGATCAAAAGGAAGGTCTTTATCTTCAGGATGATAATACCATCTTGCACCGCTTACTGCTAAAAAAGTACATGGAGGATGAGCAATCATTAAATCCCAATTACCTTTTATTTTTACTTTTTTACCGTTTTGGGTTATACCTCCTTTATTTTCTATTACTTCAAACACATCGTGATTGAAATGCCATTCTGGATGCCCTCCACTACATTCAAGTAAATCACAGCTGTATGCTTCATGACCTAGCTTCCTTAATTCTTTTGTAACTGCTTGGCTTTCTTCACATGCAACAAGTACTTTCATATTTTTTATTTAATAAATATCATTATTTTAAACATTTTACAATTCCCAATGCTATATTTTTTGCCATTTCAGGAGGCACTGCATTTCCAATCATTTTATAACAATCTCCATTACTCCCTAAAAATTCATAATCATCAGGAAAAGATTGTAATAATGCAGCCTCTTTTATAGTAATTGACCTTGCTTGTTTTTCATCAGGATGGATAAACATTAAACCATCTTTATATAAATGAGCAACTATAGTTGGAGATGGTTTATCCCATTCAAGATTTCTATATTTAGCATGATTAGAGTTTTTACCCATTAAATCATTGTAAAAACTTATTTTATCAACCATTGGTTTTTTATTCATATCATTTTTTACCCAATTTTTAAAAATAGTAACATCTCTATCATTATGAAAACGAGGTTCGTGATATTTGATCGTTTTTTTCTCCCTCACTTTATGGGAAATATTTTTACCATCAATTTTAATAGCATTACCTATAGGCAATAATTTAGGCAAGTGAGAAATCGCATCACTAACTGTTTTATAACTTAAATTATTCTTTAGGGAGTCAATACTTTTATAGATGTCTTCCAAATTTATATTTGAGTCAGATCTAACACCAATGATAATAATTCTATTCCTTTTTTGAGGGACACCTAATTCGGATGCAGTATATATAGATTTTTTTAATTTTTGTGGATCTCTAATCTCATACCCAATTTTCTTAAATGCATCAAAAATTCTGTCAGTAACAGGAATATTACCCGGACACGCACTCAATAGACCTGGAACATTTTCAAACACAAAACATTCAGGTTTAAAAGCATCAACAACTTTTACAAAACTTTCAAAAAGATAATTTCTATAATCATCTTTCATTGAATTTTTATCTTGGGCTCTACCAGCAATTGAATATGCTTGACACGGAGGTCCTCCAATAATTAAATTTACTTTTTTGTCACCAACTAAACCTTTTAACCCTTTTTCAACAACAAATTCATGATTTGTTTTAGCATACTTTAATTTTGTATCCTCTACCCAATTACCATTAATTAATTCTTCTGTTTTTTGAATATCGAAATGAACAACGCTTTTTTCAGCATCCTCATCTGTATGTTCCCATTTTGTTTTTAATCTGTTTCTTAGTGTTTTAACCATTGGCATTTCCCATTCAACATGAGCTAAAGCCTCAAAATTATTAGTTTGCATAAAGCCTTCTGAAAGTCCACCACAACCTGCAAATAAATCAATATAAGTTAATTTTTTATCCTTCATTTTCATTTCTCAAAAAAGTATTCTATAGGTTTTTTGTAATACGTTGCTAAAAGGAATAATTTAGCAGCACTAATATTTTTGGCTCCGTTTTCAATTTTAGATAAAGTACTTTGGCGCATAATTTTATCGCTTTGTACTTTCATCTGTGTTAAGCCTAATTCCTCTCTGGCTTTAACTAATTGATGCGAAATGAGTTGGTTGATTTTTTTTTCTGTCATCGTTTACGATTGAATAGAATTATTCCAATTAGCAATATTAAGGAAGCTTTTTTGTTATTCCATAATGGAATAATTAAGCATATTAAAATAAAAATTATAACTTAGTTCTTTCACAAATCAATTACTAACTATAGAAAAAATATAACAGATAAGAAATATAAAAATTCAATCAAAATATGGTATAGGTTTTGATTAGTTATCACAAAACTAACTTTATAACAAATGAAAATCCCTTACAGTCCAGGACAAATCTTAAGATTAAAAAAAGTAAAAACAGAACTCTTAGAAATGGAGTATTATTTTGTAATGTTAGGTAATCATGAAGATAATATATGGCTTCAAGTAATCAATACAAATCGTGATTTTAAAACAGGATTTTCAATTGTACCAGATGAAATAGAGAACTATGAACCAATTGAAGTCTTTGGTTATGATTTAATAAAATTAGAAGTTAGGGTTAAAGAAAATTATACAAGAGATATTGTAATAGGAGCCATAACTTTTGTTGAGGAATTAGATAGTCCATTACTATTTCAAAAAACAAATGATGGTTTTGAGTCCAATATTATTTTTGGGATGGGAGATGAAATGTATCCCATTTTAAAAGGAAAAATTTATATTGAATACCCTCATTTTTTTAATAAGTAATGCTTTTATCACAAAACAAGTGAAACGCCTTGGTATAGCTCTACCAACGCAATTTACTTTAAAAACCTCGGTGATGCTCAGTGTAAATTCTAACCAAAAAGAACACAAAAACTACAATGGATAAGTGTTCTAGAAAACTAATTCTTAAAGAAAGAGTCACTTGTTCAGGAGATGCTTAACAGCATGACAAACTATGCGTATAGACTAATGTGAACCAGGAAATGTAAAACGTCTCTGTGGAGCTCTCTCAACATAATCCACTTTAAAAGAAGTTCGGTGAAACTCGGTGAAAAAAAATCCGCTAACCTCAGCGTTTTGCGCAAGCAAATCAGTATCATCCGCGTGCCACAAACCTGAAACCTGAAACAAACAAAAAACACCCCACTATTACAAGCGGGGCGTTTCTCTAAGTCAGTAATTTTGAACACTACTTCAAACTAACTTAATTTTAGCAAATTCAACACGTTAAAAGCGCCATTGTTCAACATATACTGAGAACCATTCACCTCTTGAAAAAATTCAATCAAGATAAAATGCATTCCAGTACCAGTAGCTATTGGTACACTTGCTGGAGTCAATACAGGCGAAATCATCCCATTTGCCAAAGGATATACTTCTTCAGGACTTTGGGTCAGCTCATAAGCACCTGAGGCAAAATCAATACGCAAAAACCCAACTTGCAAACTAAAATGAGTCGCCCCCTCAGGACTGCGCATTTGCTCCAATGGGTTGTAAGCGGCAATACTTACTGCTCCAGTAGTCGTATCAACAGAAACAATCGAATTCAATACACTACCAAAAGTAGCTCTTGCATTAAAATCAAATCCTTCCAAAATCGAAGTAGAGGTTGAACTATTCAATCCTTCTGCTACATTTCGCGCTCCACGAGCACTCACACTGTCCAAATTCTTAATTTGTCCCATAACCTTCACAAGCCTACTCGTCAGTTTACTGTCTTTCGCTCGAAACACCATCGGCCCCAATGCCGTACGCAATAATTTCCCCGAACTCGCAATACTGCCAAACTCAGCCCCATTCTCTCGTGTACGAGCAAACGCTGGGTCGTTCATAATTCGGTTTTTACTCACACCACCTTTGGTGCGCACAAAGTACCCATCGGTACCTTTGTAGAAAGTAAGATCTTCCATCGTACCTTCTAATTTGATCAAGCTTTTTAATTTTGCCATGATTTTAAATATTTAATTATTTATACTGACACAAAGGTAGCCACGTACCAAAGGAGCTCTTGTAAATACTGCCGAAAACGAATTCTCTTGCATTCTTTTTCATAAAATAAACCAAGACATGCAAAATCCGCCAAAAACAACAATTATTACCATTTTTGCACAAAAAAGAAGCCAATCAATTGAAAATAAACGAATTAAAAAATAAGATAACAAATAGAAAAACATACTAAAAAACAACCTTAGTGTATGAGGAGTGTATGAGGAGTGTATCAATAGTGTATGCCAAGTGTATGCTAGAAGTATGGTAGAGGTATACCAAAGCTACCTCAGAAGTTACAAATAGGTAAACACTCCTTAAGTCCAATCAAGAGCCTGTCCAGAATCTTCAGGAGGATAATTACTTCTAAGAAATTTTACAATAATTACTATTCTAAAGATTACTTCCATTTCTTCAATCGGTGTCCTAAAACAAGAACAAGTTCAAATTCAAAATTCAAGTACAAAATAGATACTTAGTAGCATAACAATGCGATTAGGTAAGTGTAAACTATGAAAAGTGAAACGCCTAGAACTAACTCAATCCAGTCTATTGTGTCTATGTGGTTAAATAAGTTAAATTGTAAGAAAATAAACAAATTCGAAATAGCAACAACTGAGTAAAAAACATAGAATATAATTTTTATAAAAAATCTAAAAAAAGGCAAAAAGTGGCGAAAAAGCAGTAAAAAAATACTTATTTTAATCTAAAAACCAACAAAATCGACCTGAAATTAAAACATCGGCTTTGTTGAAAACTCCATCCAATTGTTAAAAACTTATAGAAACAACTTGTTAAATTATTGCTAAATTTGTAAACATACCGTTAGCAAATTATTACATAATGGCTAGCTAAACCAAATTTAACAAACTCAAAATAATTTAAACATGAAAAAACTAACAAGACAGGCGGAAAAATTAAAGAAAATTAGGAATGTCAAGAACCATTTTAAGAATTTGCATCACTACTAAAGACATAATGAACATAGAAGAATGTTCCCCTCGTACCGCTTCTCAAAAGATGAGCGACATGCGTGCATACTTCAAAAAAACAGAAAAAGGACGCAAAATCACATTCACAGATTATGCAAAATACACAGGCATTCCCATAGAAGAGCTTGAACCCTTTCGTCTTCCACCAAATTATAAAGTAGCTTCTTAAGCTTCAATTATAGCATATTTCCCCAATTCCCCCTTTCCATCATTACCAAAACTGGTAAAACCCCAAATACACTTTATCTCCCAATAAAGAAATCCGTAACCATCAGCAAAATCATCGTCATCCGCGTTCTTATAAGATTGCAACTCCTCTGTGCAACTCAATCAACACAATCCACTTCCAAAAAAACTTAGTGTAACTCTGTGCAAAACTTAGTGCTACTTTGTGTAACTAAAAATCAGGCACCACCAGCGCTCCGCCGAGGCGGACCCGTTTCATCCGCGTGCCAACTCAAGAACAACTTCAAAATTCAACATTCGTTATTCATCATTCAACATTCAAAAACACCAGCAACACCCCTAAAGTCCCCTCAAGGGGACAATTCCTATCAAGAACTTTAAACGTCATAACTTTTCATAAGAAATCCGTAACCATCAGCAAAATCATCGTCATCCGCGTTCTTATAAGAGTGCAACGCTTCTGTGTAACTCTCTCAACACAATCCACTTCAAAGAAACTCCGTGTAACTCTGTGCAAAACTTAGTGCTATATTTTTACACTAGCCTTCGACAAGCTCAGGATGACAATCGTGACAATAAATTTCTAAAGATTAAAAATTATAAAGATTACTTCAATTTCTTTAATCCGTGTTCCAAAAAAATCCGCCACCACCAGCGCTCCGCCTAGGCGGACCCGTTTCATCCGCGTGCCAACTCAAGAACAAATTCAACATTCATCATTCGTTATTCATCATTCAACATTAAAAAAATGCTCAACAGCATAATGAACTACACACCCATTCTAATGTGAACTATACAAAGTACAACGCCTAAAATCAACACAAACAAAAGCTATTGTGTCTATGTTGTTGCAACTTCAAAATTCAACATTCGTTATTCATCATTCAACATTAAAAAAATGCTCAACAGCATAATGAACTACACACCCATTCTAATGTGAACTATGCCAAGTACAACGCCTAAAATCAACACAAACAAAAGCTATTGTGTCTATGTGGTTGCAACTTCAAAATTCAAAATTCTTTATTCATCATTCAAAACACCCGCAACACCCCTAAGTCCCCTCAAGGGGACAATTCCTTCTAAGAAATTTTAGTGCTATATTTTTTCATTAGCCTTCGACAAGCTAAGAATGTCAATAATGACAATGAATTTCTAAAGATTAAAATTATAGAGATTACTTCAATTTCTTTAATCTGTGTTCCAAAAAAAGCAAGTTTAAGTACACCTTCAAAAATAAACTATTTCAAATACTGCTCTCCTATCACCTTACGTATCGAAACAAAACCAATTTTATCCAAATCAATTTCCGAACGTTTCACCCATACCAACTCCTGAATTTCGTCTTCAGCAGCTACATTTATGGCATCTGAAGGCAAGGCGCATTCATAAAAAATATCCATCGTTCGGTACGGCACGTTTTTATACAAATAATTATTCGGTGAAGTCGTAACATACTTTAAATCCGAAGGCTGCAAGTCCAAGCCCAATTCTTCTCTAATCTCTCTACAAGCCGCTTCTTCCGCCGTTTCATTCGGGTCAATAAAGCCACCAGGCAAATCCCATTTCCCTTTATCAGGATCTACATTTCGAACCGTAAACAACACCTTGTCTTCAAACGTAAAAACAAGCGCTACAGCCGCCGCAATATTATGATAATAAGTAAACCCACAATCCGCACACAAAAACCGACGATTATCAGGAAACGAAAAATGCGTTGAAGCACAACTAGGACAAAATTTGAAAAAACTCATTTTTAAGTGATTAGTGATTAATGCAAATTTACTTTTTACTTTTTACTTTTTACTTTTTACTTTTTACTTTTTACTTTTTACTTTTTACTTTTTACTTTTTACTTAATACCTATCTTTGCCCCATGAAGCACTTAGTCATCATCGGAGCCGTATGGCCAGAACCCAATTCAACCGCAGCAGGAAGCAGAATGTTGCAACTCATTGCCTTGTTTCAAAAGCAAGACTATGAAATCACGTTTTTGTGTTCAGCTATGCCATCTAATTTCTCTTTTGATTTAAGTACCATTTCAGTTAAAACGCAAGCGATTCAATTAAATGACAGTTCTTTCGACACCCTTATCAAAGAATTAAATCCCAATGTAGTGCTGTTTGACCGTTTTATGATAGAAGAACAATATGGCTGGCGCGTTATGGAAAACTGCCCGAATGCACTACGAATTTTAGATACCGAAGACTTACATTTTCTAAGAAAAGCTAGAGAAGTGGCGTTCAAACAAAATCGCGAACTGGTTTTTGAAGACTACATTTCCGATGTTTTCAAACGCGAAATGGCTTCCATTTACAGATGCGATTTAACGTTGTTGATTTCCGAATACGAAATGCAATTGGCTACAGAAACGTTTAAGATTGATGCATCTCTTTTGTACTATTTGCCTTTCCTATCGGAAGAAATAAACCCAAATGTTCCAAAGTTGGAAGAGCGAAACCATTTTGTAAGCATCGGCAACTTTTTGCACGAACCCAATTGGCAAACCGTTTTACAACTAAAAAAACAATGGAAATCCATCAAAAAACAACTTCCTGAAGCCGAACTTCACGTGTACGGCGCTTATGTATCCGAAAAAGGAAAACAATTGCATAACGAAAAAGAAGCTTTTTTAATTAAAGGAAGAGCAGAAAGTGTAATAGAAGTCTATGCAAAAGCAAAAGTATTGTTAGCCCCAATTCCCTACGGAGCTGGTTTGAAAGGCAAATTATTTGAAGCCATGCAACAAGGATTACCTTCAGTAACCACTAAAATGGGCGCTGAAGCCATGCACGGCAATTTAGATTGGAACGGATTCATCACTTCAGATGAAAATGATTTTGTAGAAAAAGCAGTCGAATTATATTCCAATAAATCCCTTTGGGAAACCGCTCAACAAAACGGATATGAGATTATAGAAAAACGTTTTAAAAAGGAATTATTTGCAAGTGATTTTATCAATCAAGTAGAATATCTTCAAGAGCATTTGAAAACACACAGAAACCAAAACTTCTTAGGACAAATACTACAACACCAAAGCTTACAAAGCACCAAGTACATGAGCAAGTGGATTGAAGCGAAGAACAAATAGCAAGAACAAGGGCAAAAATCAACTACAAACCTGCAACACCCCTAAAGTCCCCTCAAGGGGACAATTCCTATCAAGAACTTTAAACGTTATAACTTTTCATAAGAAATCCGTAACTATCTGTAAAATCATCATTCGCGTTTCTATTCAAGTGCAACGCCTCTGTGTAACTCTTCAACACAATCCATATCAAAAAAAACTCGGTGAAGCTCGGTGTAAAAAAACTATGTGTCTATGTGGTTTAAAAATCTGTGTTCCAAAATAAAAATCAAGGGCAAAGACAAGTTCAAATCTAAAAGTTAAATAAAAGTAAGCGAAAAACTTTTCACTTTTTACTTTTCACTTTTTACTTTTTACTTTTTACTTTTTACTTTTCACTAACCTACCCATGAATCGTCTCCGATTTCCCGTAACTTGCAATTACTTTGGCTTCAAATTCTAACCATTCTTCCCAACGTTTTTTTACGTCGTACCCTTCTTCTGCTAATTCGTGAGCAAATTGCAAGAAAGAAGTATAATGATTGGCTTCTGAAATCATTAATTCTCTATAAAAAACTGCTAATTCTTCGTCTTTGATATTATCTGAAAGTACTTTGAATCGTTCGCAACTTCTGGCTTCAATCATAGCTGCAAATAACATGCGTTCTACAATTAAGTGCTTACGATTACCGGGTTTCATGAATTTGAATAAATCGTTTACATAACTATCTTTTCGTTCACGACCTAACACCCAACCACGCACTTTGATAATCTCATGCACTTGCTCAAAATGATCCATTTCTTCTTTCGCAATCATAGTCAATTCAGTTGTGATTTCCGTAAACTCAGGCAACATATTAATTAACATGATAGCATTAGAAGACGCTTTCAATTCGCACCAAGCATGATCGGTTAGAATTTCTTCTAAATTTCCTTCTGCTATGTTGGCCCATCTTGGGTCGGTTGGTAATTTTAAACGAAACATTTATTAATGATTTAGTTGTGCAAATTTAGAAAATAATACTTTAAACGGAGAATAAGTTCAAGGGCAAGTTCAAGGGCAATGTACTTTACTTATAAAAATTAAAACATATAAGTCATATAAGTCATATAAGTAAAACTAGTGAAACGTTTCGTCTAATAAAGTACATATAATATTTTGAAGATTACTTCAATTTATCCAATCTATGTTTCAAAAAAATCCGCTCACACCAGCGCTTTGCGAAGCAAACCCGTATCATCCGCGTGCCCTCCTAAATTCCTAAATTAGAAACATCCCATTGTTTAGAAACATTATACTGAATATGTCCCTTCTCAATTTCCAACGGACAATCGAAATTATTCGTATACAAACCACCCGTTCCTAAACCTTGCGGCATGGGATTATGTAAGGTAAATGTAAATTGGGTGATTGCGTTTAATCCGATGTTGCTTTCTAATGCAGAAGTAATCCACCAACCGATATTCAAACTTTCAGCAATGGAAATCCATTCTAATGTTCCTTTGAAACCACCGACTAAACTTGGTTTTAAAATAATATATTGGGGCTGAATTTCTTCTAGTAATTTTCGTTTATTCGCAATTCCAAACACACCAATTAATTCTTCGTCTAACGCGATTGGAAAAGGCGTTTGTTGGCAAAGCATTTTCATCTCTTGACGTTGATTGGCTTTAATGGGTTGCTCAATACTATGTAATTCAAATTCAGCTAATTGATTTAATTTACTTAAAGCTTCTTTTGAATCGAAAGCACCGTTCGCATCTACCCGAATTTCAATAGTTTTAGCGTCAAAATTTTGACGAATAAATCTCAACAAACCTAATTCTTTTTCAAAATCAATCGCACCAATTTTCAATTTTATACACGAAAATCCTTGTGCTAATTTTTCTTCGATTTGGGTTTTCATAAACTGCTCCTCGCCCATCCAAACCAAACCATTAATCAACATATTCCTTTTACCAATTGTAAATTCCGAAGGAAATAAATCGAATGGTGTTTTAGACTCCAACGACAGAAACGCCATTTCCACTCCGAATTGAATCGAAGGAAATTCCATTAATGCGTCCCACAATTGGTCTTTTCCCAAATGAATGTTTTGGCAAACCCATTGTAATTTTTCTTCATAATCGGGTCTATCATCAATAGAAAGGGTTCGTAAAATACCACACTCACCTATCCCGATTTTACCCTTTTCTTCCAAGATTAAAAACCAAGTTTCTTTCTCCGTCATTACCCCACGAGAAGTCCCGCTTGGACGTTTGAAATTCAGGATGTATTTTTTGTAGGTTGCTTTCATATTCAAGTACAAGTGCAAATTCAAGTACAAATTTCAAAGCTTGAAGTTGAATTTTGCACTTGAACTTGTTATTGCTATATTATTCAATAACCCTCAAGATTTTCTTGAAGTCGTCTGTTGGTAATCCGTGTTTTTCGAAAGTTGTGAAATCCGATTTCGTTTGTGCTATCCACGTTTTACTATTAGATAAACTTTCGTGAGCGTATTTTTTATGAATGGCTTTGGCTTCTGAAATTCTGTCGGTAAACAAATACACGTGTGCCAAATTTAACTGAAAATGAATTTCAGATGGATTCAATTTTATGCCTTTAGTATACATTTCTTCTGCTTTTGTAAACTGTCTTGAATACAAATAATAATCACCTAAAAGTCTATAATCGATGTAAGTCGCTCGGTTTTTAGCAAACATTTCGGTAGAAAGAATCGAAATTGCTTCCTCATAATTTCCTTTTTGAAAAGCCACATTTGATTTTTCACGGATGATATCGTAATAAGCTTTTACTTCACCCGTTTCTTTTAAACTCTCTTCCGTAAGCTTTTCAATAGCATTGTTTTTCTCAATCGCTAAAAGTTGAGAAAACTCTCTATAGGTATACTTTTTGCTACTATTTTCGATAAAAGCAGCATAAAAAGCCTCTTTTTTTGTCAGTTTTGAAACTACTGGCAACTTTTTAGCTAAGTTTAAAATCTCATTTTTAGTCGTTTTGTCCCAACCTCTGCTTGCTTTATAATCGACCCAAGGCACGACTTCTAAAACGATTTTTTGATTCATTACCCAATTTTGACTTTCAAATCCGAACCAAAGATTAGGTAAATTGGTTAAACATAAAGAAGAAGACGAAATCAACTTAGCATCTTTGCTTACTTTTTCTTTTTGTTCCCAACACGCTCTATCGGTTTTACCTTCTTTTAGAAACAAATTAGCGGCATTTGGTTCTTGAAACAAAGCAAACGTACACTTATCATCACCCGAAATAGCCGATGTTAAATGAATCGCTCCAGCCGCTCCCTGACTAATTCCCGTAGGATCAGGAATCGCCTTTAATACCGAAACCAAACTCGAAGTTAGCTTTTGACTTTCATCTAAAATGGTGATTCTGTATACAAATTCAGTAGTCCCAACGGGTAAATCCTCTGTTTTAATTAAAGCGCGTTTTCCGGCTGAAAGTGTTATTTCTTTTGTGGTTGCTCTTTCTTTGTCCCAAAAACCCTCTTTCTGAGCTAAAATTGAGCTTGAAAATAATACGGCGGATATGAAGTATAAAAGTTTATTCATTTTTTTATTTTTTTAAACACATAGTATCATAGTTGCTCTTTGTGTTAATTTTTAGTCGTTACACTTTACATAGAAATCATAGCTTAAAAGTTCTATTTTCTATTAGTTTTTAATTTTCTTTTTTTAATTTCATTAGCTTCATTATTTCTCATTAAAACTTTATTCCTTTCAATCGTACTATAATCCTTACAAGCCCAAAAAGAAAAAATCAAAAGTAAAAAACCTAGAAGAATTAAACCATTTCCGTCAATAGTACCTGAATATAAACTTCCAGTTTTACTAAATGAAAAACCATTTGTTGAACTATTAAAAAACTTCATTACAATACCAATTATCAAAACTACTATTGCAATAAAGAATGAAACTTTATATAAGATTTTACTCATTTAAAAGATTAATATTGACACGAAAAACGAGAATTGAAATCTATGTGTCTATGTGTTTAATAACCATTCAATTTTTGTACCAAATTTACAATTCAATACTTTGTCCGATTTCTAACAACATCAAGTCTTTTCCTTTGTCGAAAAATTTACGCTTCGCTTCTTCGTGATTGATTTCGATGTAACCAAACGTGTCGAAATGATAACCCAACACTTTATCGCATTGCACAAAATCAGAGGCAATAATCGCATCTTCTACATCCATTGTAAAGTTACTTCCAATAGGCAAAATCGCTAAATCAAGCTTGGTACGCATTGGAATTAATTTCATATCCATGGTTAAAGCCGTGTCACCAGCGATGTAGATATTTTTGTGTTCTCCCTCAATTACAAATCCGCCAGGTTGCCCACCGTAGCTGCCATCTGGGAATGAAGACGTATGTAGTGCAATTACATATTTCACGGTTCCGAATTCAAAATCCCAACTTCCGCCGTGATTCATGGGATGGTAATTGAATCCTTTGTTTCCGTAATGTGAAGCAATTTCGTAGTTGGAAACAATAACTGCTTCGGTACGTTTAGCAATCGCCTCTACGTCCAAAATATGGTCTTGATGTGCGTGTGTTAACAATATATAATCCGCTTTCAACGTATTGATATCAATATGAGAAGCCTTTGGATTTCCAGAAATAAACGGGTCCACTAAAATGTGAACGTCATTAACTTCAATTCCGATACAAGCGTGTCCGTAAAATGTGATTTTCATAGTTTTTTATTTTAGTGAAAAGTGATTAGTAAATAGTGATTAGTTTAGAAAGACTAAAGTTAACCAAAATAATATACTTAATGCAAAAGTACTCAAGGCAACTTTTTTAAGTTCTGGATCGAAGTCTTCGTATTTTTCAGATTTATTCACTTTGTTCATATTCATAATTATTGGGATATTAATTAATAAAACAGGAATTAATGAAGATTTAATTAGCATTAAAAACAACATAAAAGATAACATACCGATTGCTAAAATAATTTCATGATATTTTTTTGCCCATTTTAAACCCATTTTCACAACCAACGTATTCTTTCCTGCGATTTTATCGTTTTCAATATCGCGCATGTTGTTTAAATTCAGCACCGCAACACTTAATAATCCGATAGCGGTTGCGGGTAAGAATAACTTCCAATCGATAAAATGAGTGAATAAAAAGTTAGAACCAATTACCGAAACCAATCCAAAGAAAATAAACACGAATACATCTCCAAAACCGCTATATCCATAAGCACTTTTCCCAACTGTGTATTTAATGGCTGCTCCGATGGAACCGATTCCTAATAAGATGAATATCAAACTTAAGGCGAAATTATCTTTTCCGAATGCCACGTAAATCAATAAAAGAGCAATAATAAACGTCAATACTGCTGTAATGATAACTGCTTTTTTCATTTGCTCAGCTGTTATTACTCCAGCTGCTACTAAGCGTTTTTCTCCGATTCTGTTAGCATCAGTTCCTTTTACGCCGTCTCCGTAATCGTTGGCATAATTGGATAATACTTGTAATCCTAAGGTAGTTAATAACGCCAAAACCACAATTCTCCAATCGGAATATCCTTGGTAATGAGCATAAGCGCTTCCCACAATAATTCCAGAAACGGAAAGTGGTAAGGTTCGTAATCGTACGGCTTGTATCCAGTGTTTCATTATTTTATTATTTTTATTTAAAATCAAGTTCAAGGGCAAGTTCAAGTGTAATAGTTTTCGCTTCGCTCAAATGTAAGTCTACTTCGTAGTAGATTCCTAGCAAGCTCGGAATGAACTGTGTTTTTTTCCAAATTTATTTTAGTTAATTTTCACTGAATAATATTCTTTTTTTGTTGCAATCGCAAAAGCTTGTTTTAA
>NZ_JAIWOF010000149.1 GCF_020217025.1 Flavobacterium sp.
ATTTGGACTGGAATTGGGTGGTCAGTTTGCACCGAAATCGATGGTCAATTTAGACTGGAAAGTGGTGGTCAATTTGACCGTTTTTTCCATTCAAAACGTTTGATTCTGGATTTAAAACGAATATAGGAATTCTCGGTCATCATATTTTTTTTGATGTCCAGTGCGAAAGCAAAAGCTTCTTTTACGGATTTAATTTCGTTTTGTGTGCCTTTTTCGTCATAAGGATTGTAGCCTTCTTTTAAGATTCGAAGTAAATTTCGGCGATAGGTTTCTAGGATTTCCATTCGCTCTTCTTTGGTTTTATAGCGGTTCACACCTCCTTTGATAAAGGGTTGTTTTTCTAAAAAACCTGTTTTTGGATTACGAAAAGAGAAATAGACAAACCAGTTTTTATCTAAAGCTTCTTGTTGTTCTGCTTTAGAATATTTGGACCATTTAGTAATCTCAATACCTCCAGTATAGATTTTGGGTTCGGTGTAATTGCGTTTTGGCTTCAAGGTAAAATCGTTTACGGTTTCGTTTACGATTTGTAAGATACTAAGAATTTTGGACATAAAAAAAAGGTTTTGAAAAGTATTCAAAACCTTTTACTTTAAAGCCTTAGCGGGCTTTTTTCTACTTAGTAGCGGGAACAGGACTCGAACCTGTGACCTTCGGGTTATGAGCCCGACGAGCTGCCTACTGCTCTATCCCGCGATTTGTGAGTGCAAAGGTACACTCTTTATTTAAAATTACAAGACTTTTTTAAAAATAATGTTTTCTTTCTACTATTTCAGGCGTTATCACTACCTTTGTACCCATAAATTTATTGAAATGGAGCACAGAGCAGGTTATGTAAATATCATTGGAAATCCGAATGTAGGGAAATCAACTCTTATGAATGCGTTTGTAGGGGAACGCCTTTCTATTATCACATCGAAAGCACAAACTACGAGACACCGTATTTTAGGAATTGTAAATGGAGATGATTTTCAAGTTTTATTTTCAGATACGCCTGGAATTATAAAACCAGCGTATGAATTACAAAATTCGATGATGGATTTTGTGAAATCAGCTTTTGAAGATGCTGACATTTTGGTTTACATGGTAGAGATTGGCGAAAAAGAATTAAAAGACGAAGCGTTTTTTAATAAAATTATCCACTCTAAGATTCCGGTTTTATTATTATTGAATAAAATTGACAAATCGAACCAAGAACAGTTGGAAGAACAAATGCAAATGTGGAAAGACAAAGTACCCAATGCCGAAATCTATCCCATTTCTGCTTTAGAAAACTTTAATGTCCAAACTGTTTTTGATCGAATTATTGAATTGCTTCCTGTTTCCCCAGCGTTTTATCCAAAAGATGCTTTGACTGATAAACCAGAACGTTTCTTTGTCAACGAAACCATTCGTGAGAAAATCTTGTTGAATTACGATAAAGAAATTCCGTATGCTGTAGAAATTGAAACGGAAGAATTTATTGAAGACGACAACATCATTAGAATTCGCGCCGTAATCATGGTAGAGCGTGATACGCAAAAAGGAATCATCATTGGACACAAAGGTGCGGCATTGAAGAAAGTTGGGATTCAAGCAAGAGAAGATTTAGAAAAATTCTTTGGAAAACAAATTCACTTAGCTACTTACGTTAAAGTAAATAAAGATTGGAGAAGCAACGAACGTCAGTTGAGACGTTTTGGATATAATCAAAAATAAATAGAAAAGCCTGATAAGTATATCAGGCTTTCTTTTTAAAAATGAATGAAGATTTCGTTTTCTATTGTATGAATTTTAGGCTCCATTTTAAAAGCTTCTACTATATTTTCTTTAGACAAAACTTCTGATTTATTTCCTGAGGCAATTACTTTTCCTTGACTAAGCAGCATAATTTTATCGGCAAATTTAGCCGTCAAATTCAAATCGTGCAAAACGCCAATAATTACAATGTTATTCGCTTTTGCTAATTCTTGCATTTTGTACATAAAACTATATTGAAAATGGACATCTAGAAATGTTAGAGGTTCATCTAGAATTAAATAGCGTGTTTTATTTTCTTCGGAAAACCAGATTTGAGCTAAAACTCGGGCAAAATGAACCCGTTGCATCTCGCCTCCACTTAAAGTCAAGTAATTCCTATCTACAAAACTTTCTAATTCAAAAAACTGAATCGCTTCATTACAAGCTCGTTTGTCTTTTTCAGATGGATAATTGCTAAAATGTGGATATCTTCCCATCATTACAATATCACGAACGGTTAACGGAAAATTCAACTTACTATTTTGAGATAAAACAGCTCTTACTTTAGCCAATTCTGAAATTGATAAAAACTCAGCATCATAATCAACTGTCCCTTTTTGATTTAATTTTAATTGACCACAAATTGACTTTATGAAAGTTGATTTTCCAGCGCCATTTGGACCAATGATTAGCGTTATTTTACCCGCTTCAAATGTTTCTGAAATATTTTCCAGAATTACTTTATTAGCAATAGCAACCGATAAATTTTTAGTTGTAAGCATATTAAAAAAAGTAATTAGATTTTCGTAATAAAATAATAAACACTGGAACTCCAACAAATGAGGTTACAATTCCAATTGGCAATTCCGCAGGACTTAATAATAATCGTGCAACCAAATCGGCAAAGCAAAGAAAAATGGCACCAAATAGCGAACCGAAAATAATGAGTTTTCGGATATCGGAACCACTAATCATTCTTATAATATGAGGCACAATTAATCCCACAAAACCAATAACTCCTACAAATGAGGTAGCCACCGAAACCATAATAACATTAATTATTAAAACTTGATATTTTAAGAGATTCACATTGATTCCTAAATAGCTTGCTTCATCGGCTCCAAGAATTAGAGTATTTAATTTCTTACCTAAAAAATAAGACAAAATTAAACCGGAAATAGAAAAAAAAGCAACCAATTCTACCGCTTGCCAATTGGCTCCTGAAAGTGTTCCTAAATTCCAAAATGAAATAGAACGCGCTTGTGGATCACGAGCAATGTAGGATAAAAATCCAATTCCGCTTAAAAACAAAGCATTTACAGCAACCCCAATTAATAACAAAACCGTTACCGAATTGTTGTTTCCGTTTATTTTAGACAAGGAAAAAACCAAAAATGTTCCAATTATTCCACCAATGCACGCTATAAGTGGCAACGAAATGTTATTGGTTGCAAAAGCGAAAGTATTACCCAAAACAATAAAAAAGGAAGCCCCAAAAGCAGCTCCGCTAGAAGTTCCTATGAGTCCTGGTTCTACAATTGGGTTTCTAAATAATGCTTGAACTAATGTTCCACCAACGGCCAATGTTGCACCAACTAAAATACTTAACACCGATCTTGGCAATCTTATATCAATGAAAATACGTTCATTTAACGTTGTAAATTCATTTCCGTTGAAAAAATTCATGAATGAAGAAAACATCTCATCAAGTGAAATTTTAACGGCTCCTAATCCAATAGACAATAAGAAAACTACTACTAATAATAATAGCAACGTTATCAATAAAAAGAAATCTCGTTTTGTAAAAAACATTATTGCTGAATTAATTTTTGAATCAGTTGGATATTTTTACCTGTTCTTGGCCCTAAATACACCAAATCATGTTCTTCTATTCTGTAAATTTTCTTGTCTTTGTATGCTTTAGTACTTGAAACTCCGGGTAATTCTCCTATTTTATCATAAGAACCACCCAGTTTATCATAACCAAAATCGGTAATTAAAATAACATCTGGATTTGCAGCGGCTACTAATTCTGGAGAAAGATGTTTCATCCCTTTTTCTTCATCTATTGCAATTTCACCACCAGCCCATTCGATCATTTTACCACCCGTACTATTTTTAGTCATAACTAAATATACATTTGAAGCTTGTCCATAATGTATAACCAAAACTCTTGTTTTTTTTGTGAAAGCGTTTGTTTTTTTAATTGCTTCATCAAATTCATTTTTCAAAGTAATACAGATAGAATCGGCCGCTTTTTCTCTTTTAAAGTAGCGTCCCATTTCATGAATTAACGAATCAGTTCCTGCAATGGTTTGTTCATACTTTCCAAATTGTTTCATAGGAACTTTAAGTTTCTTCAATTGATCAACCACGGTTTCAGGACCAATATTATCATCTTCAATCACAATAGTTGGTTTGCTCGCCAAAATGGCTTCCAAACTCAACGCTCTATGATAACCAACAGTTGGTAGTTCTTTTAATTCTGCTGGATAAGTACTTGACACATCAACAGCAACTAAATCTTTTTGAGCACCTAATGCGCAAATAATTTCATTGTATTGCTTTGCAATGCAAACAATTCTTGTTGTAGTTTCTTGCTTTTTGTCTTCTTTCGAAAATCTTTCACAACCTGTAACAACAAGTAACACTACTAAGTATTTTATAGCTTTCATATTATCAAATTTAAGAGCGGCATAAAACCGCTCTTTTATTAATTAGAATGTATATTTTAAGTTTAATCCACCAAAGAAAGTTGCATTATAAGGTGCTGGCAAATAAGCATCTGGCAACTGGTTATTGAATACCATTTGGTAATATTGTGTATTTGTAATGTTATTTATCCCAAGACTTGCATCTAATGATAAGTTATTTACAATTTTTCTTTGGTAACCTAACTTAGCATTTAACAAATTATAACTTTTGGTTTCATAATGAACCCTATTAGGATCTGTTGTTGCAGTAGGCACATAACTGTAAAAAACCGCATCTCTGTAATTATAGGTCACATTTCCATAAAAACCATATTTAAACACAAAATCAAAACCGGAGTTAAATACAACTGGAGGAGTTCCTAATACTTTTTCACCTGAAAAATCAAATGCTATATTGTACGTTCTTTGAAAAACATAATCTTTATATTTAAAATCTGAATATGTTACGTTTGCGAAAGGAGTTACATTTTTAACGAATCCAGTTTCTGACTTGATTAATTCGTATTTTACATTAATTTCTATTCCTTTATGAACTTGCTCTCCAGCATTAACAATGTAAGAATATAAAGTTGCCGTATTTGTAGCATTTGGAACTGCTACAGAAGTCATTTTGTCTTTAAAATTTGTTTGAAAAAGGGCTACTTCATAAGTAAATCTATTACTAAACAAACTTCCCTTAGAGCCTATCTCGAATTGAGTTCCAACTTCTGCTTTTAAATCTTTATTAACTTCTCCTGTAAAAGGAATATAAAAATAAGAACTAACAGGTGCTTTATACCCTTTATTATAAGAAGCGTATAATGAAACTTTTTTATTAAAAACTTTGTTAATAGCAAATTTAGGCGAAATCATATTTTTATATGAAGTTCTAAATGTAGTTGGCATGTAAGTACTAGGTGTATTATTAGCTGCAACATAAACTCTATCTTGTAATTCAATACCCATATAACTGCTTCCAACACCTGCAGTAAGAGAAAAGTCTTTTGGCATATTCAATGTCCATTCTGTAAACAAGTTATTTGTTTTAGAAATACTGTACTTGTTACTTCTTTGATTTCCAATTACATTATAAGCATCAGGATCTACACCATTAGCAACCATAGCATAAGCAATAGTTTGAGAATTTTGTTGTTGCAATTCAGCCCCTGTAATACCTGAAAGTTTAAGCGAAGTTCCTAAGTCGAAATTTGTATTAAATGATGTTCTAAAACCATAATTTAATGCTGTTCTATCCGTCCAACCTCCTGCAGAACTTGCGTCACTTACAATTCCAGTTCCAAAAACAGTTAGCGTATTTCCTATGTTTTTATTAAATTGATAATCATGATTTAAACCTCCTCTAAAACTAATAACATGAGAATGTGCATCATTCTTAATGTAAGCAGGGTTTCCAGAATAATCAAAATCTTCATATTGCTCTCGCGTTAATTCTCCGTTTCTTTGATCATAACTATCGCTGTATCCTAAGTAAGCATTGATTTTTTGTTTCTCACTTAGTGAAGCATTTCCAAAAATATTTACAAAATCTTTACTTGAAGCCGTATGTTTCATGAAACCATCATATGATTGATTTCCATAATTAATCAACATTGATCCATTTTTCCCTCCTATCTGAGCTTGTGTTGTTAGTCTTTTTAATCCATAACTTCCAAACAATGTATTTTGTGTTAATGAAATTTTTTCTAGCTCTGGCTGTATTGTTTTTAGATTTACAACACCTGCTATGGCTAAACCATATAATGAACCTGAAGGCCCTTTAACGATTTCCACATTACCGATAGATGCAAAATCAATATCATCTAATACCGTTATTCCTTCTGCATCTGTTACTGGAATATTGTTTAAATAAACTTTAGTTCCTTGTGTGTCAAAATTACTATTTGAACCATTTGTTCCTCTTACCCCATTTCCATAGCCACGAATATTAAATTGTTGACCTCCAGAAACCGTTCTTTTTTGCATATTTACACCTGGCGCATTTGTATTAATGGCATCATCTAAAAACAACCCCGTATTTCTATTCAATTCTTTTTTATCCAATTTTGATATCGATTGTGGTTGACTTAGAATTGACTTATTTGAATTTGATGTAGCTGTAACTTCTACTTCTTTTAAGTAATTAATTTTTGCTACAGAATCATTTTTTGTGTCTTGACTATAAACCATAGTCGATGTAACGATAGCTAAAAGAGCTATCATTTTATTTAATAATTTCATTTTATTTTTAATTTAAATTAAATAACAAGCATATCTAGATGCGTTTTAAAATGCATCTAATCAACATAAATTGAAAAAAATTAAATAAAATCGGGAGGTGGAACAATTATAGATAAATAAACTTCTTTTATGTAAATGAAGTTAAATGGTGTTTTTTTCAAAGATTCCTTTTTAAGAGACTTTGAAATGTAATATGGTGTTTTATTCAAACAAGCAATCTTGGTTTTGAAGATACTTTTCCCCTTAGAAGACTGACTTTTCTTTTGAATGTTTTTAATTTTCAACGCAAAATTTTTCTCTTTTTTGTCTTTAAAAAGTTTTAATTTAATAAAATTACCTTCAAATGATTCTTCTAAAATATCATAAAGTTCATCATCGATAACCATTTCGTGGTCATCAATTTTCATTAAAAAATAATCTTTTTTAGAAATTGTCTTAGTAACAACTAGATGAGGGTTTTTATTAGACTCAGCAATTTTTTTGAAAATTTTATGTGAAAAAGTAGCAAAATAGAACATCCCTACTGATTGAAGTAGTATAAATACAGCTAAAAACAAAATGGTGTATTTTTTATTCAAAATTGGGGCTAGTTAATTGACCTCAAATGTATTAAATTAATTTCTTAAAAAAGAAACGTTTTTCATTCTTAACTTAAAACCTTATGCATCAAATCTTCTAATTCATGCATTTGTGGAACACCTTGCTCTCTATTTAATCGCGCCATAAAATAGAGCGAAAACCAAAAAACAACCATTACACCCATAATACTAAAATCTAAAACTACTGATTGTTTTAACGACCAATGCGTGTAAGCCATCATAGCAAAAACCAAAAATAATCCAGCAACTATAAAATGTAAAAACATAAAAAGCGTCCAAAGCAATTGCTCAGGCCCGAACAAGCCTTTTACTGTGGTTTTATCTTCATTGGCTTCTAATTCCAAATGTAAAAATGGTGAATAGTATTTTCGTTTTTCTTTACTGAAATAAAAATACAAATGTTCGTCTATGATTTTGATTTGGTAATCCGATTTTAATTCAGACTTTAACGTTTTGGCTCTTTCTAAAATTTCCGCAACACTTTTTTTTGATTCCACTTCAAACTTAGGACGAAGTGCGATGCTTTTTTCGGGTTCCATACACTTGAGATTTGTGCGAATATATAAATTTTTAACAAATGTTAAATAAAATTTTCAGTCTAGCCCAGATAAGAATGAAAACCCCGCAAATTTTACACCTATTTTTTCTTTTTATTGTGATAGCGACCTTAGAAGCTACCGCAATAAATTTAGAAAAAAAGACGTAAAATTGTGGAGTTGTAATGGATAGCTGGAAAAAGCTCCAAAAAAAATCGTACTTTTGCCGATTCAAAATAAGATTATGAACAATATTGTTGCCATTGTAGGAAGACCAAATGTTGGAAAATCCACATTTTTTAACCGTTTAATTCAGCGAAGAGAAGCCATTGTTGACTCGGTAAGCGGTGTTACACGTGATAGAAATTATGGAAAAAGTGAGTGGAACGGAAAAGAATTTTCGGTAATTGATACCGGAGGTTATGTAAAAGGTTCGGATGATATTTTTGAAGGAGAAATTCGTCGTCAAGTAGAATTAGCTATTGACGAGGCGGATGCTATTGTTTTTGTGGTAGATGTTGAGGAAGGCATAACTCCAATGGATGAAGAAGTAGCGAAATTGCTTCGTAAAGTTAAAAAACCTATTCTTTTAGTAGTCAATAAAGTAGACAATGCCATGCGTGAAAAAGACGCAGTGGAATTCTATAATTTAGGATTAGGTGAATATTTCACCATTTCAGGAATGAGCGGAAGCGGAACTGGGGAATTATTAGATAAAATCGTAGAGGTTTTACCTGAATTACCAGAAGCGATAGAAGAAGAAAATCCGTTACCAAGATTTTGTGTTGTAGGAAGACCAAATGCTGGAAAATCATCATTCATCAACGCTTTAATTGGCGAAGATCGATTTGTAGTAACTGATATTGCAGGAACTACTCGTGATGCGATTGACACAAAATACAACCGTTTTGGATTTGAATTCAACTTAGTTGATACGGCTGGAATTAGACGTAAAGCGAAAGTAAAAGAAGATTTAGAATTTTATTCCGTAATGCGTTCGGTAAGAGCAATTGAGCACAGTGACGTGTGTTTATTGGTTATCGATGCGACTCGTGGATTTGAAGGACAAGATCAAAGTATTTTTTGGTTGGCCGAGAAAAACCGTAAAGGAATCGTAATCTTAGTCAACAAATGGGATTTGGTTGAAAAAGACACTATGTCAACAAGAGATTACGAAAGAAAAATTAGAGAAGAAATTGCACCTTTTACTGATGTGCCGATTTTATTTATCTCAGCTTTAACGAAACAACGTTTATTGAAAGCGTTAGAAACTGCAGTTGAAGTTTTTGAAAACAGAAAACAACGTATTTCAACTTCTAAATTCAATGAGTTGATGTTGCCTATTATTGAAGCAACGCCACCACCAGCATTGAAAGGAAAATACATCAAGATTAAATATTGTATGCAGTTACCAACACCAACGCCTCAGTTTGTGTTTTTTGCGAATTTGCCACAATATGTAAAAGACCCGTATAAGCGATTTATTGAAAATAAGTTAAGAGAACAATACAATTTTAGTGGTGTTCCAATTGATATTTATTTCAGACAGAAATAGTTGAAAAACCGAAGTTAACGCTTCGGTTTTTTTATGGTCTTTGTTAAATTTTTCGTAAGAAAATTTTTAGTTACACAATAAATATTTTATTTCGTAGTTTATAACAACTTAAAACAAACTTCACTTTTTTATGCGAAATAATTTTTTATTAGCCTTATTGTTGCTGGTTACCCCAGCCATTTTTTCTCAAAACACTATTTTATTAAAAGGAAAAATAATTGATAAGAATAGTGCTCTCCCTTTAGAATCTGCAACCATTTATTTAAAAACTGTAAAAGATTCAACTGTTGTAGATTACACCATTTCGGATAAAAATGGGAATTTTGAAATCAAAACCAAGAAAAATGAAAGTCCAATTTATTTTAAAGTATCCTACATTGGTTATACCGATTACACTGAAAAATTAGACAATTTAAGCAAAGACAAAGATTTTGGTTTTATTAAATTAGCTGAAAATGTAAGCACTTTAAACGAGGTTGTAGTTCAATCAGAAGCTCCACCTATTACAATTAAAAGCGACACATTGGAATTTAACGCTTCATCTTTCAAAGTACGACCAGATGCTAATGTTGAAGCTTTGTTAAAACAGCTTCCAGGTGTTGAAATTGACGAAGAAGGTAAAATTACTGTCAACGGAAAAGAAGTAAACAATATTTTAGT
>NZ_JAIWOF010000150.1 GCF_020217025.1 Flavobacterium sp.
TAACGGAAAACCTTTCTTTGGAAAAGACGGGAAAATTGCAACACAAAATTTACCTGCTGAAATAATTAGTAAAGTTCAAGTCACTGACACCAAAACGAAAGAGCAAGAGTTATCAGGACAAAACGCAACTTCAGACGAAAAGACCATTAATTTAACCATTCAAGAAGATAAAAACAAAGGTGTTTTTGGTAAAGCTAATGTTGGTTATGGAACAGATGAACGATATGAATCGAGTTTACTTTTTAATTATTTCAAGGATACGCAAAAAATAAGTGTCTTAGGCTCGTCAAATAACATCAACTCTATAGGCTTTTCAATGGATGAGATTTTTGACAACATGGGTGGCGGAAGAAATCGTTCCATTTGGGTAAACGACAATGGTAGTTTTGGTATTAATGGAATGCAATTTGGAGGTAATAACGGAATTACTCAATCTAATATGCTAGGTGTAAATTTTGCAGATGAATGGGCAAAAAAGAAAATCAATCCAAACGGAAGTTACTATTATTCAAACGCAGAAACCAACAATAAAAATCGAACCAATAGAATCAATTTGCTCCCTACAGGCAACACAAACACATTAGCCGAATCTACATCAAAATCGATTACAGATGGACATAACATTGCTGCAGATTTTGAAATAAAATTAGACTCTACTTCAACCCTATACATTAGCCCAAGTTTTTCTAAAAGCGATATTAAAAATCGTAATTCAGGTTTTGATACCACATTTGATGATACTGGAGCAGCACTTAATCAAAACACAAGTGATAATAATTCTTCGAGTCAAAACAATACTTTTAAAAACAATATTTATTTCTACAAAGGATTAAAGAAAAAAGGAAGAGGAATTAGTGCATCCATAAATAATGAAAACAACAAAAATGATTCTGAATTAATTACTAAAACTACGACAACCTTTTTTCAATCTGGTAACTCTGATGACGATAGAAATCAATTTAGGATTGATGCTTCTAAAAAAGATAATTTTAAAGCAAAAATTGGATATTCAGAGCCATTAAGAGATTCACTTATTTTTAATTTTGAAGTCTTTTACGATTATAAAAATGCTAAAGATTTAAGAACTACTTATGATTTTGATAATGGATTCAACACATACTCCATTTACAACGATTTGCTTTCAAATACTATAACTTCAACAACATCTTCGGTAACTCCGATGGTTGGAATTAGTTTGCAAAAAAAGAAAATTAGAGGTAGCCTTTCTATGGGAACTGAAATAATTAATTTTAACAACCAATCTACTTATTTAAACAACACCACTAAAGTCAATAAAAGCTATATGTATCCTAATATGAATGGATATATAAGTATAACATTGGGTAAATCAAAATCGCTTTACAGTTACTATTCTTATGAAGTAAATTTACCTAGTGCTAATCAAATTTTACCCTTTCAAAATTTAGGCAATCCATTAAATACCATCATTGGTAACTCCGATTTAAAACCAAATGAAAATTATTCGATTTACACCAATTTCAATAATTATGATTATGCTTCTCGAAGTGGCTTTTATGCATATGCAGGAGGCGATTATAATGTTAATCAAATTGTAGCTTCTACAACTTATGATAGCGATTTTAAAGCAACCACAACCTATCAAAATATAGATAGGGCTTACAACACCTACATTGGTTTTAGTTTAAACAAATCATTTAAAAAAGAAAAAAGAACATTTAAATACGGATTTGGAATGCAGTTAGGTTACAATTACGATCAAGGATTGACCAACTCAGAATTATTTGAATCTAAAGGATTGACACTAAATCCAAGAGCTAATTTATCATGGTCAATTGATGAGATGATTACGATTAGCCCATCTTATAGATACACCTATATTACTAATGACTACACCAACTATATCATTGATAATACTAAAAATTTCAAACACAGTGTGAAGTTAGAAATCACAAGTTATTGGCCTAAAAAAGTGGTTTTAGGAAGTGATTTTGGCTACAACTACAATTCTAATATTGCTGCTGGATTTCAAAAAGATTTTTACTTATGGAATTTGAGTTTAGGTTATAATTTCTTCCAAGACAAATTATTAGCCAAAGTTAAAGTATATGATGTTTTAAACCAAAACATTAGTGCAACAAGGACCATAACACCAACCGCCATTACTGATATGGAAAATACTGTTTTACAACAATATGCTATGTTTTCTTTAACCTATAAGTTAGAAAAATTTGGAGGTAAGAAAAAGGATGGAGGTTTAATAATTATGAATTAAACAAAAAAAACTCGTTAGCAATACTAACGAGTTTTTTTTTAAAATACTAGTACAAGTTCAAAAATCAAGTACAAGTTTATTTTCGCTTTGCTCTAAGTAAGCCTGCTTCGTAGGAGATTCCTATTTCATCGGAATGACAAAGTCTTGGAATTTAATTTTAAACTACCAACTTCCGCCAGCACCACCACCAGAGAAACCGCCGCCGCCAAAGCCGCCGCCAAAGCCTCCTGATGAACCGCCACCGAAACTTCCGCCACCACTCCCTCTTCCAAGGCTACTCAAAATAATAATATCGGTTAAATCTAAACCACGTGAACCTCCGCCAGAATTTCCTCCTCCTTTACTCGCTTTTGAAATTATCAATATTAGGATAAAAACAAAAATTATAATAGGTAAAATGGGGAAATCCTTGCCAGATTGTTTCCTAGAACCTTTGTATTTTCCTTTTAAGACTTCAAAAATCGCATCGGCACCTTTGTCTAAACCGTTGTAATAACTTCCGGCTTTGAACTCAGGAATGATGATGTTTCGAATAAGTTCTCCATTGATACCTGCAGTCAGTCTATCTTCTACTCCGTATCCTGGAGCAATCCAAATTTCTCTATCGTTTTTGGAAAGTAAAATCAGAATTCCATTATCCTCTTTTTCTTGACCAATCCCCCATTCATGTCCCCATTTTGGAGTTAAAATCCCAATATCTTCTCCTTTTAAATCATCAATTGTGATGACTACAATTTGAGTCGTAGTCGAATCCGAATAACGAATTAATTTGTTCTCTAATTCTTTTTCCTCTGTCGGATTTAAAACATCGGCATAATCGTAAACACTTGTTTGAAAACTAGGTTTTTTCGGAATATCAAACTGGGCTTGGGCCATCAATCCGCTAAAAGCTAATACAAATAAAAATAACTTTTTCATATTAACTTCTTGAGATTTCGTTAGACAATTCGTTGGTATCATCTGATTGATAAGGGAAATATTTTTTCAATCGTTCGCCAGCTTTTAGGATTCCTTCCACCAATCCTTTTTTGAAATTTCCTTCTTTAAAATTAGCAATCACAACATCTTTAGTACCATCCCAAAAATCAGCTTCCACTACTTTATCAATACCTTCATCACCAATGATAGCGAACTTTTTATCCGAAACACCTACATAAAACAGTACTCCGTTTCGGTCCTGTGTTTCGTGCATATTCAATTCAAAAAAAACCTCCTGAGCTCGGTCAAGAGGTGATTTTTGGGTATGTTCTTCTAAATGCACTCTGATTTCTCCCGAAGTGTTTTTTTCCGCTTCAATAATCGCTTGAACAATTTCTTGTTCGTCTGCTTTTGATAAGAAATCTTCTGTTTTAGACATTATTTTTTCTCTTTATTAAAGTCAAATTCTACATCAACTGGTTTTTCAGCGCCAGCAACTGCATCAAAATATGGTTTTTCTTTGTAGTTTCCTAAGAACATTGAATTAGGAAAAACCAAAATGTAGTTGTTGTATTTTTGAACTGCCTCATTAAAACGCGTTCTTGCTGTTAAAATTTGATTTTCAGTACTTGCCAATTCGTCTTGTAATTTCAAGAAGTTTTGATTTGCTTTTAAATCAGGATATTGTTCCACAGTAACTAATAATCTTGACAAAGAACTATTTAAGTTTCCTTGTGCTTGATTAAATTGTGTTAATTGTTCTGGCGTCATATTCGTTGGATCAATTTTTACAGAAGTTGCTTCAGAACGTGCTTTGATTACGGCTTCTAAAGTAGATTTTTCAAAATCAGCCGAACCTTGAACCGTTTTCACTAAATTTCCAATAAGGTCATTTCTTCTTTGGTATGAAGTTTCTACATTTCCCCATTCTTTATTTACTTCTTGATTTACACGAACAGCTCCGTTTTTGATACTAAAGAACCAAAATACAAGGACTAATAATAATCCACCACCGATAATAAAAGGCAAAAATTTTCTCATCATTTTTTTAAGTTTTAAAAGTTTAATTTATTGTTTATAGTTGATTTTTAATGGTATTCAATTGTGCTTTAATTGTTTCTAATTTGCTGATAATTTCAAATTTATCTAAGGTTTTTTTCTGACCTTCTTTCAAATGTGTTTTGGCTCCTTCTAATGTAAATCCGCGTTCCTTTACCAAATGATAAATCAATTGCAAATTTTTTACATCTTCTGGTGTGAACATGCGATTTCCTTTGGCGTTTTTCTTTGGTTTTAGAATATCAAATTCTTTATCCCAAAAACGAATTAAGGAAGCGTTTACATTAAATGCTTTAGCGATTTCGCCAATGCTGTAATATCTTTTATTTGGTGCTAATTCTAAATGCATTTTTCAAGTTCAAGTTCAAATTCAATTACAAGTTCAAAACTTCTGAAATCGTTAATCCAGCGATTGGTTTTCTTGGTTCGCTAATTTTGAAATTTCAATGTATTCTTTTGCTGAAATACTTCCGTAATAGAAATTCAGCGGATTTACACGTTCGCTTCCTTTAAACACTTCATAGTGTAAATGCGGCGCCTGACTTCTTCCTGTACTTCCGACATAACCAATAATATCTCCACGTTTTACACGCTGTCCTGGGCGGCAATTGTATTTACTCAAATGCGCATACAAGGTTTTATAGCCAAACCCATGATTAATTTCAATATGATTTCCGTAACCTGACAACGAAGCGTCTGCTTTATACACTACTCCATCCCCAGTTGCGTAAATTGGTGTTCCCGTTCTTGCTGTGAAATCCATCCCGTAATGGAATTTTCTAATTTTAGTAAATGGATCACTTCTATAACCATACCCCGAAGCCATGTGCTTTAAATCTTCATTTTTCACCGGTTGTATTGCTGGAATAGCCGCCAATAACTTCTCTTTCTGTTTCGCTAACGCTACAATTTCATCTAACGATTTCGATTGAATCACCAACTCTTTCGTTAAAACATCCACTCGTTTTGTAGTGTTTTCGATTAATTCAGAATTATTAAACCCTTGTAAATCTTTATATCGATTAACGCCTCCAAATCCCGCTTTTCGTTCTTCTTCTGAAATCGGTGTCGAGTTAAAATAAATTCGGTAAATGTTGTTGTCTCTGTTTTCGATAGCTTCCAACACATCGTCCATCAAATCCAGCTTTTTGTTCAAAACAGTATAATTCAATTTTAAAGCTTCAATTTCTCTAGCCTGAATTTTATCTTTTGGTGTTTCAAAATAACTGGTGTTAATCAATAGTAAAAAAATCAAAAATCCAAACAAAGCCGAAGACACCAAAAACAATACAACATAGCCAAACTTCTTCCTTTTTCTTGTCTGAATGCGCTTGTATGCTAAATTTTCTGAATCGTAATAATATTTTACCTTCGACATATATGAAAATATACTATTTTTGTGCCAAATTTATTGATTGACATAGGTTATACGAACAAATTTAAGAAATGTTTCATTCTTGAGCTATTTTATTTTTAGTTGGGCTATTTTTTTGAACATTTCCTTTCGTTTCCGCATCACAATAAACAAATAAAAACAGATCTAAATTATTGATAATGAAATCGCAAGACATTCGTAAAGCATACCTTAATTTTTTTGAATCGAAAGGACATTTAATTGTTCCTTCTGCGCCAATCGTTTTAAAAGACGACCCAACTTTGATGTTCAACAACTCGGGAATGGCCCAATTCAAAGAATATTTCTTAGGCAATGGAACTCCAAAAAGTCCAAGAATTGCCGATACGCAAAAATGTCTTCGTGTTTCGGGAAAACACAATGATTTAGAAGATGTAGGTTTTGATACGTATCACCACACCATGTTTGAAATGCTTGGAAACTGGTCGTTTGGCGATTATTTCAAAAAAGAAGCATTGGCTTGGGCTTGGGAATTCTTAACTGAAGTATTGAAGTTAGACAAAGACCGTTTATATGTTTCTGTTTTTGAAGGAAACCCAGCAGAGAACGTTCCATTTGACCAAGAAGCGTTTGATATTTGGAAACAATACGTTTCGGAAGACCGTATCATTTTAGGAAATAAAAAAGACAATTTCTGGGAAATGGGCGACCAAGGTCCGTGTGGTCCATGTTCGGAAATTCATATCGATTTAAGAACTGATGCTGAAAGAAATGCTGTTTCAGGAAGAGAATTAGTGAATGCTGATCATCCGCAAGTAGTGGAAATTTGGAACAACGTATTTATGGAATTCAACCGTAAAGCCGATGGTTCATTAGAAAAATTACCCGCACAACACGTAGATACCGGAATGGGATTTGAGCGTTTGTGTATGGCGATGCAAAATGTAACTTCGAATTACGATACGGATGTTTTCACTCCGCTTATCGCGAAAGTTGAGGAAATTACTAGATTAAAATACACTTCAAACGAAGTAAAAAATATATCAGAAGTACAAAACAAAACCAACATTGCGATTCGTGTAATTGTAGACCACGTTCGTGCGGTAGCTTTTGCTATTGCTGATGGACAATTGCCTTCGAATACAGGAGCTGGTTATGTAATTCGTAGAATTTTACGTCGTGCGATTCGTTACGGATTTACGTTTTTAGGGACGAAAGAACCTTTCATCAACAAATTAGTGGAAGTTTTAGCAAATCAAATGGGCGAATTTTTCCCTGAGATTAAATCCCAACAACAATTGGTTACCAATGTAATTCGTGAAGAAGAAGCGTCTTTCTTAAGAACTTTGGAACAAGGATTACAATTATTAGATAAAGTAGTTGCTGAAACATCTGGAAAAGAAGTTTCGGGTGAAAAAGTTTTCGAATTGTACGATACGTTTGGTTTCCCTAAAGACTTAACGGCTTTGATTTTAAAAGAAAAAGGCTATTCGTTTAACGAAACCGAATTCGAAACTGAATTACAAAAACAAAAAGCGCGTTCTCGTGCGGCTTCAGAAGTAACTACTGACGACTGGAAAGTTTTAATTGACGGAAACGTGGAAACATTCGTTGGTTATGACCAAACAGAAAACAACGTTAAAATCACACGTATTCGTAAAGTAGACTCTAAAAAAGATGGTGTTTTGTACCAAATTGTTTTAGATAATACGCCATTCTATCCAGAAGGTGGTGGACAAGTTGGTGATAAAGGAACATTAGTTTCTGCAAACGAAACCATCGAAATTATCGATACAAAAAAAGAAAACAACTTAATCTTACATTTCGCAAAACAACTTCCTGAAAATGTGGAAGCTGGATTTATAGCAAAAGTAAATACCGATTT
Organism: Flavobacterium sp.; assembly: GCF_020217025.1. Classification (GTDB taxonomy): domain Bacteria; phylum Bacteroidota; class Bacteroidia; order Flavobacteriales; family Flavobacteriaceae; genus Flavobacterium. The sequence continues at coordinate 7,471 of NZ_JAIWOF010000150.1, forward strand.
AAGAACTTCAACTTCTAAAAATCACTCGGCTACGCATTTGATGCATTTGGCTTTGAGAAATATTTTAGGAACGCATGTAGAACAAAAAGGTTCATTGGTAAATCCAAATTACTTACGTTTTGACTTTTCGCATTTCTCTAAAGTTTCGGATGAAGAATTACATCAAGTTGAAGCAAGTGTGAATCAACAAATTGAAGCACAATTACAATTGGTAGAACACAGAAATATTCCAATCAAAGAAGCATTAGACAAAGGTGCAATGGCATTATTTGGAGAGAAATATGGCGATAATGTTCGTATGATTGAATTTGGAGATAGCAAAGAATTATGTGGTGGAATTCACGTGAAAAACACCGCAGATATTTGGCATTTCAAAATTGTTTCAGAAGGAGCTGTTGCGGCTGGAATTCGTCGTATAGAAGCTATTACGGGTGATGCTGTGAAAGATTTTTACACTTCGCAAGAAAACACGTTAGCGGAAATCAAAGAAGTATTGAAAAATCCGCAAGATGTTTTAAAATCCGTTGCTTCACTACAAGATGACAATGCGAAATTGAAAAAACAATTAGAGCAATTAGTTAAAGAAAAAATCGAAGGATTAAAAAATACTTTAGTTGCCGATTTCCAAGAAATCAACGGAATCCAATTTTTAGCGAAACAAGTAGATTTATCTATGAGTTCGACTAAAGATTTAGCTCAAGCTATTGGAACTTCAAAACCAAATGCATTTGTATTCTTAGCTTCTATTGAAGATAATGCACCAAACATTCACTGCTACATTTCAAAAGAATTAGTCGCTGAAAAAGGATTAAACGCTGGAAACGTAATCAGAGAATTAGGAAAACTAATCGACGGAAACGGTGGTGGACAACCTTTCTTCGCTTCAGGAAAAGGGAAAAATGTGAATGGAATTAAAGAGGCATTGGAGAAAGCGGTTGAATATTTAAAATAGCAATTAAAAACTTTGTCATGCTAAACTTGTTTCAGCATCTCAAGAATACAGATTATTTTAGATCCTGAAACAAGTTCAGGATGACAAGGAGAATTAATATTAAAATACCGATAAAAATAAAATTCTGTCGGTATTTTTTTGTAAAAATTTGGAAAATCGTTTTTTTTTTTTTGATTTGTATAAATTTAACTAATTGTATTTCAATGAAAAAAACACTTTATCTTTTTGCTTTTTTAACGGTTATATTGAGTTCTTGTGCTAATGAAGATGAATTTCAAGGTAACTTAATTAGTAAAATGAAATTTATTGGTTCTGACTTTAATGATAGTTATGAAAATCATGAATTTAATCTTGAATATACTGATGGTAATAAATTAGTACGAATTATTGATTTTGAAAGTGATAAAAAAGAGTTTCATTATACAGGAGATTTAATTACAAAAATTGATGTCTGGATTTTTTGGAACGGTTCAGATTTAGAATTTGAAAGGTCACTTTATTTAGAATATGACAATGAGGAAAGGTTAATCAATATAAAAATAGATGAAGTAGATGATGGTAGCATTGAACAAATTATTACTTTTGATTATGTTGACGATAATAATGCAAATTATACCCATCATTACCGGAATAATCTTAGCGGATATGGAACCATTTCTTTTAATGAAGATGACGTACTAAAAAGATTAGACAATAATTGGTCATTAGGTCAACCGGTAAGAAAAGAAATAACATATAATTATGATGATAAAAAACATCCTTATACTGGAATATTAGGATTTAAAAAATTAAAACTTTTTAATGCTTTTTATGGTAGTATTTATTATCTAAGTCATAATATCAATGATGATTATGGATTTGCACCCAACTGGGGCACTACTAACAATGTTGTCTCTACGACAATAAGAAGTGGTAATAATTTAGAAAATTCTGGCACAATTTCATTGTTTTCTTATGAATATGGCAACAATAATTTACCTACAAAAAGTAATAAAATAAATGGAGGTACAAATACACAAATCTTATGTACATATAATTAGTGAATAAAATTTGAAAATCACATTATCGCTATGTAAAAAATTCACTTATTTTATTCTTATGAAAAAAACACTTTATCTTTTTGCTTTTTTAATGGTTATTTTGAGTTCTTGTTCAAGTGACGATTCAGACGGAATAGCTATTAATTCGGAAAATCTTTTAGGAAAATGGTATTTAAAGGGTGGAACAACTAATAATGGTACATTTGAAAATCACACACATGATTGCACAACTAATAAAGATTTTCAAGAATTTTTTAACAATGGAGAAATCACTTTTAATGGTTATAATACGGAATGTAGTTTAGATGAAATTGAAACTTCATTATGGTTTTTAAATGGAAATACACTTACGGTTACGAATACAAATTTCGACCCCAGGATTTATGAATATGAATACGTTATTGAAAGTTTAACTTCAAACGAATTAATATTAAGAGAAACTGTTTCGGAACCTGAAGGAACTTTCGTGTATAGATCAACTTATACAAGAAATTAGAAAAACTATAAATTTAAAATTCACTTAAAATCTCCTTTCAAT
>NZ_JAIWOF010000151.1 GCF_020217025.1 Flavobacterium sp.
TAAATGAAAAAACTACTTTACCATTTTGCTATTCTTTTTACTTGTATTGTCTCTGCACAGCAAGAATTTTCGTATGGATTAGTAATTGGCAATAGCTTTTATACAATTGCCAATAACAATGGAACAAATGGTATGAATACAGATGATTATAGTACTATTACTTTTGGTGGTTATGGAGAATATAATTTCAATGAAAAAACAGGAATAAAAACGGAAATCTTATTTGCTAAAAATAATTTTACCTATTATCCAACCAAACAACTTTTTGAAATGAGTATAATGAGCATTGCTCCTAATTTTAAGTATGATTTTGGTGAAACATACAGAGAAGGCATCTATTTGTTAGCAGGTCCAAAATTAGCTTTTATAACTAGTGTTAAATCAGAAGGAGAGGATGCAAAAGATAGTTTTGAAACATTTAATTTTGGTGCTCAATTAGGATTTGGGTGGCGAATATTAAAATTTATTGATATTCAAACTAAATTAGATTATGAATTAACACCTTTTTTTAAATTGAATAATGGTAATAAAAGTAATTTCTTTGGTGCTGTAATTTCAGCAAATATTGATTTATCAAGATTGCTTTCAAACAACTAAACTTCAAAACATGAAACTATTTTATTTCTTAATCTTCACATTTCCACTTTTAGGGTTTTCACAAGGTTTTTCAGTTCCTAGAAACAATGTCAATGTAAACAATCAATTGTTTAGTCAGCGAACCCAAATGATGCAACAGCAACAAATCATAAAAACCTTAGAAACAAAAGTTGCTACAGACGAAGAAACATTAGTTACAGAGACTAATAAAAAGGAAAGTGCAATAAAAAGCAATGAAGAACTAAATTCAAAATTAAATCAACTAAATGAAGAGTTAGCATCAATTGAGAATGACCCAAACCTTACAGCAGATGAAAAATCAAAAAAATCTGCAAAAATCAAAAAGAATATCGGTGCAACTCAATCTAAAATTAATTTAAACTCTAAAAGAATAGAAATTTCTACAAAAAAGATAGAAAATCTAGAAAAAAGAATCGAAGCTTCAAAAAAAGAGCTCGATGAAAAAAAGAAGAAAGAGGAAGAAAAGAAAAAATAAATTCAAATCCCGAAAAGCAAAAACTTATCGGGATTTTTTTATTCTACCACTGCAATTGCTTCAATTTCAATCAACCATTCTTTTCTGCCTAAACTTTCTACGCCTACTAAAGTGCTTGCTGGATAATTTTCATTTCCTAGAAATTCCTTTCTAACTTTTCTGAAAATAGGTAAATCTACTTCGGGATTAAAATTTACGATATAGGTATTCATTTTTACTACATCTTTAAAAGTAGCATTGCAATTTGTAAGTTGCATTTCTAAATTTTGAAATGTAGTAATGGTTTGTGCTTCTAAATCTGCACCATCACCTATTTGACCTGAAATGTAAAGCGTTTTGAAATTTCCAGTTTTTACTACAACAGTTTGAGAGAAACCTTCGTTAGGTTCAATATATTCTTTTTTAAACATCATATTCTTTTATTTTCTCTCACCTATTTGCTGACGCCACATGGCATAATACAATCCTTTTTCTGCAACCAAATCTTCATGCCTTCCTTCTTCAATAATTTTACCTTGCTCTAAAACAAAAATCTTATCTGCATGCATAACCGTAGACAATCGATGTGCAATTAAAACTGTTATTCTACTATGGTCGGAAATTGCTCTAATGGTTATGTTTATTTCTTCTTCTGTAATAGAATCTAAGGCAGAAGTTGCCTCGTCAAAAATCAATAAATTAGGATTCCTTAAAATGGCTCTAGCTATAGATAAACGCTGTTTTTCTCCACCTGACACTTTGATTCCTCCTTCTCCAATTGTGGAATTCAAACCATCATCTGCACGATCCAGTAACTTTTGACAACTCGCTTTTTTCATTACATCATATAACTCTTCGTCGGTTGCATTTGGTTTTACAAATAATAAATTCTCTCTAATAGTTCCCGAAAACAACTGTGCATCTTGCGTTACAAATCCTAATTGTTTTCTCAAATCTAATAAATCAATTTCTTTAGAATCGGTATTATTATACAAAACTTGACCTTCTTGTGGAGGATACAAACCCACTAAAAGTTTGACTAAAGTTGTCTTACCAGACCCTGAAGGACCAACGAAAGCAACAGTTTCTCCTTTTTTAATGCTAAAATTTATATTTTCAACTGCTTTTTGCCCAGCCGTTTTATGCTGAAAAGAAACGTTTGAAAAATGCAAATGTGTTATTGGACCAATATTTTTGGGATTACTCGGACGAAATTCTTTTGGTGCATTTAGTAATGCTTTAAAATTCTCCATTGAAACTTTAGTTTCATTGAGTGTAATAATAAAATTCCCTAATTCTTGAAGCGGACCAAATATAAAGAAGGTAAAGAAAACCATTGTTAGCAAATCTCCAACCAAAATTTTCTCACCAAATAAGAAATAATACAGCGTAAAAACAACACAAGTTCTTAAAAAATGAACTGTAGTTCCCTGGATAAAACTTAAACTTCTTATGAATCTAATTTTTTGCAATTCGAGTTGAAGTATTTTTAATGTATTAAGATTCAACCTTTTTTCTTCCTGTTGCGTTAAACCTAAACTTTTAACTAATTCGATATTTCGTAAACTTTCTGTAGTGGAACCCGCTAATGAATTAGTTTGAGTGACAATTTTACGAGAAACCACTTTAATTTTTTTACCCAGATAAGAACTTACTAAGGCAATAATTGGAGCTGTTATTAAGAATATTAAAGAAATTCTCGCATCAATTCTTGAAACATAAATAACCACAAAAACAAATCCAATAATGGTTTGAAATATCAATGAAATTGAAAGTGTAATTAACTTTTCAGAATCGATTCGAACTTTTGTTAACTTGCTCAAAGTTTCACCACTACGTTGATCCTCAAATTCTTCAAAAGGTAAATCCAACGATTTTTTAATTCCGTCTGTATACATTTCTGCACCTGTTCTTTGAATTACAATATTGGTGAAATAGTCTTGAAAGTTTTTAGTAATTCTAGAAATCATTGCTGCACCTAGCGACAATCCTAACCAAAATGAAACCGCTTTGATAAAGCCCATTTCATTTCCTTTGTATTTTGCCATCCCAACACCGCAATCTTGCATTAATTTACCCGTAATAATGGAATCAGATAAACTAAAACAAATATTAATTGTAGCCATTATTAATGCAAAAAACAGTAACATTTTATGCTTACTAATATAAGAATATAGTAGTTTCATGTAGTTTAATTTAAGAATGTAAAAGTACTAATAATCATCTTTTAAAAAGTTCGCTTATATTGTTAAATGTTTTGTAATTAAAATCCTTAATTTTGAACTTATAAAATTATTTGTATGCAATTCACTACCAAAATACCCGTTCAAAAAAGCAGTTTCCCAATCGATTACGATTCGAAAGTTATGTTATTGGGTTCGTGTTTTGCAGAAAATATGGGTAACAAGTTTGATTATTTTAAATTTCAAGCTACTACCAATCCGTTTGGAATTATTTTTAATGCGGTTTCTTTAGAAAAATTAATTCGACGTTCGGTAGAAAACAGAACGTTTACCGAAAGTGATATTTTCTTTCATAACGATTTATGGCATTGCTATGAAGTACATTCGGAACTGTCAAATTCGGATAAAGATGGCTTTTTAGAATCTTTAAACGATATAATCCGTTCCACAAACAAACAATTAAACGACTCAACACACATTATAATTACGCTAGGAACGTCGTGGGCGTATCGAAATATAGAATCAAACGAAATTGTCGCCAACTGTCATAAAGTCCCGCAAAAGCAGTTTACAAAAGAATTGTTGTCGATTCATCAAACCGAAGAAAGTTTACAAAGTATTATTTCATTAATACATTCGGTTAACCCAAATTGCAATTTTATTTTTACGGTTTCTCCTGTACGCCATATAAAGGATGGATTTATTGAAAATACGTTGAGTAAAGCGCATTTGATTTCGGCAATTCATTCGGTATTAAATCAAAAAATCTCGACTTCGCTCGAACTGACAACTCAGAATAATACCTATTTCCCAGCCTACGAAATTATGATGGATGAATTGCGTGACTATCGTTTTTATGCCGAAGACATGTTGCATCCTAGTCAAACAGCTGTTGATTATATTTGGATTCAATTCTTTGAAAACTACATTTCGGAATCACAATTTGGATTAATGAATGAGATTTGCTCTATTCAAAAAGGATTAAAGCACCGACCTTTTAATCCAAATACAGAAAATCATCAGAAATTCTTAAATCAACTCGATCTAAAAATAAAATCCATTAAAAATCAATATCCTTTTATAATATTTTGTTAAAATACGGCAATTGTCGTATTTCCTACCTTATCCTTTTTTGTGAATTTTGACTTATCAATAAATATAAAAATTCACACTTATGAAAACTTTAAAAAATTCAACTCTATTTTGTTTGTTACTTTTATTCGTTTCGATTCAATTCGCAACAGCTCAAAAATTAGTTAATGCATCGGAAGTTACTCCTTCTTTATTAAAAGAAACTTGCGACAATGCTTATATAGAAGTATTAGAGGTTAAAGACACTTATATAAAAATTAAAAACACCTATAGTGTTTATCTTGATATTGATGCCAACAAAAGATTCATAACCTTTAGTAGCGTTTATAATCTTGTAGATGGTACTTCAAAAAAAGATGCTTTAGAATTAATAAACAAATTAAATGCTGAAGTAGCGTTAATTAAAGTTTACTATTCCGAAAGTACAAACACCATTACTTATTTCTATTATTTTTGGACGGAAGGCGGATTTACACAAAAATCCTTAATTAGTTCTTTACGCCTTTATAAAACAGCATTGGATTTATCTTTAGATAAAGATACAGGTAAACTTATTAAATAAAAATATTTATGAAAATAAGAATCGCCTTTGTATTGCTTGTGATTAATCTTTTTCACAGCGAATCAATATGGTCTCAAAGACCTGTTCTTACAGACGAAGAAACTGTTTCTGAAATGGTTATATCCGAAATGCACGAAGTATTTCAATCTCCTGATTTTATTAAAAAGAAAAACAAGAAATTTTCTGAAGTAACAGGCGACATGACTATTGACATTACTGTAATTCAGAGCGGAAAAGTTGCTACTTTTTTCAAAGTAGATAGCACAATAAAAGACATCGATTTTATCAACTTTATGTCGGAATACATTCTTACTCACAAATTCAAATTCAAATTAGAGAAGAAGAAAAGATACAAAATTAGATACAACTTATCATTTTAACATTAAAAACGAAACTCATGAAAAAATCAATTATTATGTACTCTCTTCTTGTAGCAATAGTAGGAACTACTCCTGCAACTGCTCAATTTGGAAAGTTATTAGACAAAGTCAAAGGAAGTGGTGGTTCTAAAAAATCAGGAAGTTTTGCTACTGTTTGGGAATCAGAATTTGGAAACAAAGCCACTCGATTAGCCGTAAACAATAGCGATGGTTCTTATATTTTAGGAACAGATGATAACTCTGCTTCAGTATTAAATGGTGAAGGCAAGCTAATTTGGAATGGCGATTACAAAAACATCACAACCAACAAAACCAATAAATGCGAATATCAATACGTTATCTGGAAAGATAATGGTGGTTACTTGTTCTTATTTGACGAGAGAAAAATGGGAACTGACCGCGTTGCTGTAATTGATATTGCTACAGGAAAAGAATTATGGAATTCTGAACAATACCAAAATTTATTACCAAAAGGAACAAAATCCGAAGATGGCGCTGACCAAGGGGAATTAGAAACTGTAAAGTACATTTACGAATTGGATGCCTTTTTAATTTCTCAAAAAGCATCTGTAATATTGGTAAAAGCCAATACAGGAGAAAAAGTTTGGGAAACCAATCGTTTTAAAGGTGGTGTTGGAAAATACATTTACGATGCTAAAAAGAATGAAATCATCATGGTGAATTTCAAACCAACTGCTTTAGGTGCTTTATTTGCTGGATTTAAAAATCAAATGGTGAAATTAAACGCGAATAATGGTGAAATCATTTGGGAAAACACTTTTACAGGAACTGTTGAAAAAGAATTGGTAACCCGAAGAGCCATTTTAGATTTATGGATTAAAGGCGACAAAGTATTCATGTATTTGAATGGATTACAAGTTTTCAATATCAATACAGGACAAAAACTTTGGGAATCTATCTATGAAAACGACATGGATGGTGGCGGCGGAGGTATGTTCTCTAACACTACTCAGAAAAAATATTATAGAACTATTGCTGATCCATTATTTACGGATAATGCGGTTTATATAGTAATGTTAGGCGGAAGAGATCGTACTAAATACGTTCAAAAACATGAATTAGAAAGTGGTAAAATCATGTGGACTTCTGAAAAAATCACAGGTGCTTTTTCTATACCAAATATCTACAGATCAGGCGATAAAGTAATTGTTCAAGTAGGTGGAAAAGTACAAGTTCAAGAGTTTAGAAAAGAACAACAACAAAGTTTATATGGAGGTTCTTACACTTCTAATGTTCCTTATATTTATTGGGATTACAAAGCACAAAAAAATAGCTTATTAGCTTTAGATGATAAAACAGGAGCTACTGCTTGGCGTTCAGAAAAATTTGATAAACGTATTACGGATTTCATCATCCATGAAAATAAAAATGTATTTGTTGGAGATGGCGATCAATTCTACTGTTATGACATTGCTTCGGGAAAACAAATTTTTGATGTAAAACACAACGATGCTGGTGTTGGAAAAGCAACAGACGTAATCGATTTTGGAAACACAGTAGTAGTTTTATCTGAAAAAGGATTGGCATCATACAACAAAAAAGATGGCTCAAGAGCTTATGCAACTGAAAAAATTAAAGGAGTAGATTATTTCTACGATGTAAATGGAAACTACTTTTTACGCGACCAAAGAAACAGCAAAAACATACTTCATGCAATTGACATGACTAATGGAGAAACTAAAGGCTCTGTTCAATCGAAAGGTAAAGGCGGAAGTCCAAAATATGGTGACGGTTTAGACATTACTGACGATGGAGAATTCATTTTTGCTTTTAAAGGAAAAAAAGTAGAAAAAATAAAAGTGAACAATTAATTTGTTATTATAGTTTGATTAGTTTGAGTGGATTGATGTTTTATCAATCCACTCTTTTTTTGTAAATACGTCAAATGTCGTATTGAAAAACGTCTTATTTTAAACGAATTTTACGCTATTAATAAACCTGAATTATGTCTAAATTATTTCTTTCCATCGAATCATTGAGTCAAAAGAAAGAATTGCTTGTTATTCTTTTTAGACTATTCGTTTTACTTTGCTTGCTATTGAATGTTTATAATCTTATTTATGTATTGCATTAATTTAAACGCACTTTAAATTTGATTTTATACTTTTATAGTAAACATTGATCCATTTCAAAATGAAAAACTATATATCTATCCTATTCGCTTTACTTCTTACCCAACTCTTTAGTCTTAGTTGGAGCCAAACCTATTCGGTAAAACAAATAGATTCGGTTTTGAATATGCCATACGATGATATTGTTGCTAATACTTCTAAGTCATTACAACTGTTCAACAAAGTTCTATCGGATGCTAAAAAGCAAAACTACAAATTAGGTATTGCCAACAGTTATGATAAAATGGCACTTTGTTATTTTTATCAAAGCAAGTATGATTTGCAATCTAAATATATTTTCATGGCAATTGATTATTTTAATCAATTAAAGCAATACGATAAAGTTGCCTCACTTTATGGAAGTTATGGCTATCACTTAAAAAGACGCAACTTAGATTCTGGGATTTTGTACATGCAAAAAGGCTTGAAAATTGGTGAAAAACACAATGCAGAATACGAACTTAGAGCTATTTATGACAATTATGGTGTTTTAAAAGAAATTAAAAAAGAGTACGATAGTGCTTTTTTGTTCTACAATAAATCGCTGACTTTAAAAGAAAAAGCAAATGATAAAATTGGAATTCCGTATAGTTTGAATAAAATTGGAATGCTTCAATTGACTTTAAAACAATTTGCTAAAGCGAAACAAAATTTAGACAAAGCCTATCAAATTCGATTAGAGATTGATGATAAAATTGGGATTGCCGAAAACTTAAATTTCTATGGTTACTACTATTTTGAAACCAAAGACCATCAAAAATCGATTGAATATTTTAATAAAGCATTAAATGAAAGTAAAACCTATAATTACAACTATTTAACCCAAGACAATTACCAAAAACTATCTGAATTGTATGAATTGAATTCCGATTATAAAACAGCATTAGATAATTTTAAAAACTATACTACTTATAAAGACAGCATTTCTAATATCAATCTAAGAATAAAACAAGCAGAACTTGATACAGCGTTTGACACGGAACGAAAAGAAAAGGAAATTTTAACTCAAAAAGCAGATTTAGCCATTAAAAATACTTATATCGTAATCATTGTTTCACTCTTAATTTTATCAATAATTGTTGGGTATTTTATGCTAAAAAATCAAAAAATGAAAACGCTTCAGCTTCAAAAAGAAAACGAATTAAAAGATGCGTTACTGAAAATTGAAACTCAAAATCGTCTTCAGGAACAACGTCTTCAAATTTCAAGAGATTTGCATGATAATATTGGAGCACAACTTACTTTTATTATTTCGTCTGTAGATTCTTTAAAATATGCGTTTGCCGATGGAAATCCGAAATTAGAAGATAAATTAAACAATATTAGTTCGTTTACCAAAGAGACAATTTATGAATTAAGAGATACTATTTGGGCCATGAACAAAGAAGAAATAACGATTGAAGATTTAAAAACTAGAATTTCAAACTTTATTGATAATGCCCAACTTTCATTAAACGGAATTCAATTTAATTTTAATTTCAACACAAAATCGTTTCAATCTTTTACTTCTAGAGACGGGATGAATATTTATCGTTTGATACAAGAAGCGGTAAATAATGCTATAAAACATGCAAAAGCAAGTCAAATTGACGTATCTTTAACTGAGTCGGACAATAAAATCAATGTTATTATTTCAGACAATGGAAAAGGATTTGATTTGGCTACAGCCGAAATTGGAAATGGATTAAATACCATGAAAAAAAGAGCTTCCGAATTAAAAGGAGATTTCAAAATTGAATCCACAGAAAATGGGACTACAATATATTTAAGTTTACCTAATCAAACTGAATTTTAATTCAACTAATCATCAAAGAAATGGAGAAAGTAATCAAAACTGTTATCGTAGACGACAATACGTTCCTGATAAAAGCTATCCAGGAAAAGCTTTCCTTTTTTGATGATATTCAGATAAAATTTACAGCTTTAGATGGCTCTGATTTGCTAACCAAGATTAGTAACAATCATAATATCGATGTGATTTTAATGGATATTGACATGCCCATTTTAAACGGAATTGAAGCCACCGAAATTATAAAAAATAAATATCCCCATATTAAAGTAATCATGTTAACCGTTTTTGACAATGATGAAAATATCTTCAACGCAATTAAAGCTGGAGCTGATGGTTATTTATTAAAAGAAGTAGAGCCTAAAACATTATACGAAGGCATTATCGATACTTTAAATGGCGGAGCTGCTATGAATCCTTCTATCGCATTGAAAACTTTAAAATTACTTCGCAATCCAATAGATTTAGACAACAAAAAGGAAGAAGAAATCATCAAATTATCGGCTAGAGAAATCGATGTTTTAGAACAACTTAGCAAAGGTTTAAACTATATTAATATTGCTGAGAATTTATTTTTATCACCAGCAACGGTAAGAAAACATATTGAAAATATTTACACCAAACTTCAAGTTCACAACAAATTAGAAGCGGTTCAAAAAGCAAAGAAGAACAATCTTATTTAAAAAAATACGTTATTTGACGTATTGGTTATTGAGTTTAATTATTGCAATTTTACAACATTATAAATTTGACAAAATGAAGTGGACTGTTGGCGCGTTTATAAGAAAAA
>NZ_JAIWOF010000152.1 GCF_020217025.1 Flavobacterium sp.
ACAAAATGACCATGATTATCATAATCATAGTCATTTTATTCTTGTTGCTTAATTGCTATAATATTTTGTATTGCAATTAACTATTTAATTCTTCAATTTCTAATTGAACGTTTTCCCAATCTTCTAATAATTGCTCTAATTCTTTTTTCTTCTTTTCATAAGCTGCAAAAAAAGTAGCGTCTTCAATATGTTTGTCATAATTAGACGCTAAGGCTTTATCATCAGCTTGAATGCCTTTTTCTAATTGTTGAATTTGACTTTCAATTTTACTTAATTTATTTTGAAGCGCTTTCGCTTTCTTTTGATCTTCGTATGAGATGCTTTTTACAGCTTTCGCATTTTGAGATTGTGCATTCACTACGACATCTTTCTTTTCAATTTCACGCATATTCATAGCGTTTTTCTGTTCTAAGAAGAAATTGATATCACCTAAATATTCTCTAATTTTTTGATCTTTGAATTCGTATACAATATTTGACATTCCTTGCAAGAAATCACGGTCGTGAGATACTAACAACAATGTTCCTTCAAATTGCTGTAAAGCGGCTTTTAAAACGTTTTTAGACTTAATATCCAAGTGATTTGTTGGCTCGTCCATTACTAAAACATTAATCGGCTGTAAAAGCAATTTACAAAGCGCCAAACGATTTCGCTCGCCTCCCGAAAGTACTTTTACTTTTTTCTCTACTTCATCACCACGGAATAAAAATGCACCCAACATATCACGTACTTTTGAACGATTGGTATCAGTTGCGGCTTCTAACATTGTATCTAACAATGTTTTTTCTCCATCTAAATATTCTGCTTGATTTTGAGCAAAATATCCTAATTGCACATTATGTCCGAGTTTGATGGTTCCTTCATATTCAAATTCGTTCACAATCGCCTTCATGAAAGTCGATTTTCCTTGACCATTTTGCCCAACAAATGCTACTTTACTTCCACGTTCTACTAAAAGCGAAATATCTTTTAAGATTACTTTATCGCCATACGCTTTGGTAACGTGTTCCGCTTCTACCACAACTCTCCCTGGCGTTTGTGAAACTGGAAACGAAATATTCATTACCGAATTATCGTCTTCATCGACTTCAATTCGTTCTACTTTATCTAATTTTTTAATCAACGATTGTGCCATTGAAGCTTTAGAAGCTTTGGCACGGAATTTCTCGATTAACTTTTCAGTTTCTTCGATTTTTTTGGCTTGATTTTTTTGGGTTGCCAATTGCTTTTCGCGAATTTCCTGACGCAACACTAAATATTCCGAATATGGTTTACTAAAATCGTAAGCTTTTCCTAATGAAATTTCGATGGTTCGATTCGTTACATTGTCCAAAAACATTTTATCGTGCGAAACGATTACCACAACTCCAGGGAAATTTCGTAAAAATCCTTCTAACCAAATGATACTTTCAATATCCAAATGATTCGTTGGCTCATCTAAAAGTAAAATATCGTTAGATTGTAATAACAGTTTTGCCAATTCAATACGCATTCTCCATCCACCTGAAAAAGTATCGGTTTGGTTATCGAAATCCTCTCTTTTGAATCCTAAACCTAACAGAATTTTTTCGGTATCACCTACATAATTGTAACCTCCAAGAACTTCATAATGGTGCGTAACATCACTTAATTCTTCAATCAAATCAGAATATTCCTGACTTTCATAATCGGTACGAGTAACTAATTGGTGATTGATTTCATCAATTCGGAATTCGGCACGTTTAATTTCTTCGAAAGCCATATACGCTTCCTCTAAAACCGTTCTTCCTTTTACGAAATCAATATCCTGACGAAGAAATCCGATTTTCACTTCTTTTTCTGTTGCAATAGTTCCACTGTCAGGTTTAAAATCACCCGCAAGCATTTTCAACATGGTTGATTTTCCTGCACCATTTTTCCCAACAAGACCTACTCTGTCACCAGAACCTAATCTAAAAGTTACTTCTTCAAAAAGATAGGTTCCACCAAATGAAACCGATAAATTATGTATATTTAGCATATTGATTGTTACAATTGTTACACATAGAATTGTTAGTTATTGTACCTTTGTGTAAAATATTTTGCAAATGTTAAAAAAAGGATCCAAATTAAATAGTATTTTAACAGGAAGTTGTCCAACTTGCCATGAAGAAAGCATGTATTTAGACAAAAATCCGTATAATGTTCTAAATGTGTACAAAATGCACGAAAATTGTAGTCATTGTGGAACCAAATATAAAATAGAACCGTCGTTTTTTTATGGTGCCATGTATGTAAGTTATGGCCTAGGAATTGCTTTTGGAGTAGCTGCATTTATTATCACCTATTTCTTTGTTGGAGAAAAAGATTTAGTAAACAATTTTATCGCAATAATCATTACTTTAATAGTATTTATGCCCGTAATTATGAGATTATCTAGAAATATATGGATAAATCTGTTCATGAGTTACGACAAAGATTGGAAACAACACAAGGGCGAAAAGAAAGCCACACTTAGATAAATAAAAAACCGAAACAAATTAGTTTCGGTTTTTTTTATAGCATCGTATTATATCAATTTCCTTTTCTAACGGAATATCATTTTCAATATGCTGAAATAATTGATTGGCTAAATAAGGACCAAGCATTACACCGCGAGTTCCTAAACCATTTAAAACATGTAATTGAGAATGTGTGGGATGTGTTCCAACTAAAGGCCTCCTATCTTTAACTGTAGGTCGAACACCTGCAAAATGTTTCACAATTTCAAAATCGCATGAAATTAATTCGGATAATTTTTCGATTAATTCTTGTTTTCCTTCTTCGGTTGGAGTGTTAGTTTTATCTTTCCAATCATAAGTAGCCCCGACTTTATACAAATCATTTCCAATTGGAAGTATAAATACACTTGATTTTATCACCACGTCTAAATCTAAATTGGGTGCTTTGATGATCAGTAATTCACCTTTGGTTCCATCCAAAGGCAAATCATTAAAATAAGGATTGGCATGTAATCCAAAACCTTCAGCAAAAATGATGTGTTTGGCTTTTATATTTTTATATTGAATTCCGTCTTCTAAAAATTCGATTTCATCATAGTTAAAACCTTCATTAGAAAAACAATTTAAGCCTTGCAAATATTTAGTATAGGCTTCAATCAAAGTTGAGATTTCTAAATAGCCCGTATGATTAACCTTTCCGTAGTGAAATGGAGAAGCAATATTATTATAAGAACTTGTAATTAGTTTAGCGTCTAAAAATGGAGCTAAATTTGGTTTATCTGCTGCTTGAAACCAATTATTTTGTTCTTCAGCAGAATATAATTTACGAAGTATTGGCAATTCAAAATCAAAAACTACATTCAACTTGGATTGCATATCATGGTACAAAGGAAAAGCAAAATCAATTTGCTCCTTAGCTTTCCAAACTTCACTGAAACGTTTTAAAACTACAGGATTGTACAAACCTCCAGCTACACGAGATGAAGGTTGCGAATTGTTATCAAAAACAAAAACTGCCTTATTGTTTTGTAAAGCAATTTCCGCAAATGAAATTCCAGCTAAACCATTTCCAACTATTATAAAATCTATCATGGTGTAAAATTAAAAAACTCTTACCAAATGGTAAGAGTTTTTTAAATGAAATTGGAGAAATACTATTAATAATTCCACATATCTTGTTCAAAGTCACGAATCTTTTCTTTAACACGATCTGATTCTAACAATTGCATTTGAGCGTTTTCTTTCATGTAATCAGCAATCTTACGATCACCGTAAACATTTTCTTCTAGATAAATCATTCCACTAAAACGACGTGCGTTTAATAAATGGTCGAAAGAAAATGGCATTGCAGAGTTTCTATTGTTGAATGCTTTAGCTTCATGCAAAATATCTCTAGTTGATGGGAAATAAACCCAGAACAAATCAATATATTCTAATTCAGCATCATTATTCTTTTTAGAGAAAACGTCTGGAACAACTGGACAAATACCTAATAATCTGTATTTTAACTCACCTTGTCTTTTATCGAAATACCAATATCCAACAATACGGTAAGCACTTACATCATAAGCTTCAATCTCAGTTTTTCTGATAAACTCTTCATCAATTTTCTTCGTACCTTTTCTATAAGCTTCCATATCCTCATTCATTTGTTCACGACCTACGTCAGTAGTATCAACTGTGAATAATGAAGATTCAATATCCTTAAGTGTCTTTTTAGTAGTAAAATAACTTGAGTCATAAACTTCCGTAATTTTACCTTCTTTGATTCCACTAATTAGAACATTATAAAGAGGTCTTCTATCTGGTGAAGACATAACATCACCTTCAACTGGGAAATAAAGAGGAAAGTTTACTCTCTCATCAAGATCAACAAATTCCCAAATACGTTTTCCCATTAAGATATCTCTATCATGAACATATCCATAAGGTAAAGGTTTATCGTTATCAGCGCTTAACTCAGCTTCTGTTTTCTTCCCGATTTGATCAGGTGTCTTAGCATTTAATAAGTTTGACTGAGCAAAAGTAGTAGCACTTAAACCTAATACTAAAATTGCAATACTATTTCTCCAATTCATTTTATTCATTTTTTATTTGGTTTAAAATATAAACTCAAATTAATTTAAATTATTGTATTTCGTAAGTACAAATAGATACTTTCTTAGCCATCTGATCAATACCAGTAAAACTAGCTTTGATTTCAGAAATAACTACTACATCACCTTTTTGTGCTTTAGCAATTGCAGATTTAGCTCTAGCATCCATTCTATTACCACTTACTACAATTGTAGGTTGACCAGGAACTTTAACGTTAAATTGAGTTACGTTAACTGTAACTGGGAAATCGAAATCTTCCATAACAGCAGTAACAGAACAAACTTCTAAGTTCGATTTTGGACCTTTATTTTTCTCAGATCCACCAACTTTTCCTGTTGGAGCAGGTAAACCTTTGATTCTGAAAACTTGTGAACTAGTCATCGCTTTACCATCAGGCATTGTAGCATTAACGTTAATTTTAACTTCGCTACCAGCTTGAGGTTTTAACATGAATTTACCATCACCAACTTTAGACATTCCAGGAGCACTAGCATTAACTTTGTTAGAAGCAATACCAGGTACAGAAATAGAAATTGGATTAGGAACGCCACGATAAACTACATTCATTTTATCAGCAGAAATAATAGCTTGGTTTGGTCTAGGAACAACAACATATTTACCTTCGAATTTTAATGGAATTTCTTTACCATCTTCCATGAAACCAAATTCACCAGCAATATTTTGCTCTCCAATTCCTCCAGCTGTCATCGAAATAACTGCTTGACCATTTTCAATTTTACCAGGACCTTTGAATGATGTTGGTACAGTATTAGCATCATAACGACCCAATACAACTTTACCTGTTACTTGCTCACCAGCGAAATATGCATTTTTATCTAAAACCACAATTGCTTGGAAATTTTTCATAGAAGCAGCAGATTTTAACGCATTTCCTAAGAATAAATTATAAGCACCAGCTTCAGTATTTTTAACATCATTTTGCATAGCAGTTAAAAATGTAAGAGTAGAAACCGCAGGAAATCCTTTAGTTTTATAATCTAAAAATTTAACTTTAACGTTTTCACGGTTAGTGATATCAGCAGTAGAAAATTTCTTTTCGATTTCTTTAATAAAAGGAATGTATTTCACATCATTTCCTAATACTTTTTTGATATCAGCAACATATTTATCAATTTTTGAAACGATTTCAGTTCCTCTAGGGCTATACCCATCACCTTGAAACCATTTTTCATCGATTGTTGATTTATCCATAGATTCAAAAGGTAATTTACCAGTTTTTTCATCTGGAGTAATACCTTCTGTAACTTCGGCTTTAACAGTTTCTAAAAAAGCAACAAAATCCTTAGAAATTTTAGCTACTTCTTTAGCTTGTTTTGCAGGTACAGCATATTTTGCTGGCTCATCTGCCGCTTTAGTATCTAAAGCACTTAATAATGTTGCATTAGCTTGCTCAGTTAATACATTTGACTCAGTAAATTTGTCATTGAAATTACCAAAAGCAGTCAACACTTCTTTTGACATATTCAATGCCAACATTGCGATGAAAACCAAGTACATCAGGTTAATCATCTTCTGTCTAGGGGTTAATTTTCCTCCTGCCATTTTTCCTTAAATTAGTTTTTTAATTAATAAAATATTTAATGATAAAACTAATTATCCTCTGTTACTCATAGCAGATAACATACCTCCATAAACTGCATTTAAAGATGCGATATTAGAAGTCATCGATTGCATTTGCTCTTTCAATTTAGCAGCATTTTCTGCAATTTCTTTATTAGCTTGTGCATTTCTGTCAGCACTTTCTAATTGAATTTTATATAAATTGTTTAAAGCTTCCATTTGAGCTGCAGCTGTAGACATTTCTTCAGCATATTTCTTTTGTCCTGCCATAGCATCAACTGTTGGAGAAATTGATTTAGCAGCTCCTTCGAAATTTTTGATACTATTTCCTAAGCTTGCCATTAATTCACCATCAATTTTAGCTTCTTTTAACATATTATCTAATTTTTGAGATAATAAACCTTGAGCTTCAGTTGGGTTTTCTTTTTTATCTCTTGGTTTAGCTTCTCCACCTGCTAATTCAGGGTAAACTAAAGACCAATCTAATTCGTGTTCTACTGGTTCAAAAGCTGATAATGCGAAAATCGCTGCTTCTGTTAATAAACCGATTACAAGCATTGGTCCTGCACCTGGCCAGTGCATTAATTTGAATAATGCTCCAACGATTACTACTGCCGCTCCCATTCCGTAAAGGAATCCCATCACTTTTTTGCTTAAAATTGCCATAATAAATAAAATTTAGTTAGTTAAGTTAATTATATAATAAAATTGGTTAAATACTATTTTGGTCTAGTTCCAGTTGCCGCTGTACCCATATAATCTTGTACAGTTCTGAATCCAATATAACTTCTTGCAGAATCCGCATACTCATAATCACGAGTAGAAACTTGTAAGAAATAAGCAACATCTTTCCAAGAACCACCACGAACCACTTTTCTTTGATTTTTCTTATCTGCAACATGTGGATTCATTGTTGAAACGAATTCATAAGCTTCAGCATAATAAGAAGACTCTGTCCATTCAGAAACATTACCAGCCATGTTGTACAAATTGAAATCATTTGGCTCGTAAGATTTAGCTTCTACAGTGTACAAAGCACCATCAGCTGCGTAATCTCCACGATTTGGTTTGAAGTTAGCCATAAAACAACCTCTATCATTTTTAGCATAAGGACCACCCCAAGGATAAGTTCCACCTTCAATTCCACCTCTAGCAGCATATTCCCACTCAGCCTCTGTTGGTAAACGGAATGAGTTTACTTGATCTCTTCCTTTTTTCTTTTTAATATAAGCATTTTTATACATTGTTCTCCAAGCACAAAATGCTTTAGCTTGATTCCAAGAAACACCTACAACTGGATATTCTCCATAAGCTTGATGCCAAAAATAATCATTATGCATTGGCTCATTGTATGAGTAAGCGAAATCTTTTATCCAAACTGTTGTATCAGGGTAGATTTCAATAGGTGGCGCATCTTCATAAAAGTTTTTACGTCCTTTTTTCTTAACAGCCTTGTTTAAATCAACTTGGTTATACTTGAATTTTAGCTTAGAAGCATCAATTGTCTTTAACCCATTATAAGACTCAGATTCAGGTAAATACATTGAATCCATTACCTCAACATAAAACTCATCTGGATATTTAGATGGTTCTTTGATAAGTTTAATTTTACTATTTAATTTTCTACCTGCATAGATATCATCATCAGTACCTACACTATAGTAGTTCTCATACATGTATTTATCATAAGGAGTCATTCTCTCAGGATCTACATCTGCAAAAGCATAATTCCCAATACCATCTCCTTGTTTTTTTCCTTGCTCATCTGCAAGAATAGCCAATCGCGTTCTGATTGTTGAATCTTTTACCCATTCAACAAACTTACGATACTCGCTATTTGTAATTTCCGTTTCATCCATATAGAATGAACGAACCGTAACTGTCTTAGTAGGTGCGTCTTGAATGTTAGCTAAATCATCATCGGCTTTACCCATAATAAAAGCTCCACCAGGGACTAACGTCATTCCGTAAGGTTTCTCGGGATGCCATTTTCTCCCTTTAACTCCTACTAATTCTCCTTTATCGCCTTTACCACAACTGATAAATAATGACAAAATTGCTGAAAATGCAACAAACTTCTTCATATAAACTTGGGTTAAATGTAATTTCTATTTAAGGGCGTAAACCTATTCAATAATTTTGAAAAAAACAACATTTTTTTAAAAAACGTGCAAAAAATATTGAATTTTAGCATTACACCTGTTTTAACAATGCTTTAACACTTTGAAAATAACGCCTTTTACAAAATATTCCTCCTTTGTGCTTTCCACCATCTCTCTGGAATTTCTTGCTCGCAAGCTGCTAAATAATCTTCATGTGTGCAAGGTAATAACGTATTTCTTTTTAATTTATTGTTAACATTTGTTAAAAACGGTATTTCTATCCACCATCTTGCGGTTTTATTGCTCTTGTAAAAGATTAATTCTTCCTCTTCTATAGGCACAATATACTTTATATAGTTCTCTTTTGTGCCAAATGGATACTCATTTGAACGGAAACAAAATCCTTCTATAAAATACCACAACATTTGAGCGGTCAAAACAACTTCATTTCCATTTGGATTAAAATTAAAAATCCCAAAAGAAGTTACTTTATCGCTAATTCCAGCGTAACGAGATAATGCACAAATTTCCTTTCCAGTGAAACCATTAGGATTAAAAACATCAAAATTTCCAGAATAGGAAGATTGAACGGAATGCATATCAACACTTACTAAATCAGCATCTCTAAAAACGGGTTCTGCCACCACAATATTATTTGAAACTTCACCTAAACGATAGGCTTCAAAGTATAATTTCTCGATTAAATCGATTTCTTCTTGCGAATTAAAATAGGTTTGAAAACCTAAATTACTGAAATTAAATAGATTATTAGGTTCTTCTACGATAATTTTCGACAAATAAGACTCCGAATCCAATTTATTCTCCTTAGAAAAATCAAATTGATTGTCTACGGAAACCAAATTTACCATTTGATCTAAATTATCATAACCGCGATACATCGAATAAGTTAAATCTTGACTTCCTCCTATAACAACTGGTATAATTCTTTTTTTAATCAACTCAGCTACTAAACTTTTTACAACAAAATAGGTATCTTCAATGCTTGCTCCTGCTTCTATAGTTCCTAAATCTACAATTGAAGCATTCCAATTTCCAGGAAAAAGACTGTAAAATTGCTTTCTAAAGTAGTCAAAAGAAAAATCATCATTGTCTTTTTCACTTCCTCTAAATTCATTAACCGTGATTATAGCTATAGCAACATTGTCCAAAACCGGAAAATCGGTTTGGGTATGAAACACCACTTTTTTTCCCAATGTTTGATTGGATAATGTTGCAATGTATTCTTCTACAGAAGTTGAAATAGGTTGTAAAAAATCAAAAACCATTGCTTATTTCTTTTTAGCGGTTGTTTTCTTAGCTGGTGCTTTTTTTGTCGCTGTCTTTTTAGCTGGTGTTTTCTTTTCAATCATTTCTTGAACTTGAGCCAACGTCAATTTACTTGCATCAACATCTTTACTCAATTCAATTTTGATTTTACCTTTTGTAATCACAGAACGACCCCAACGTGCTTTTTCCACTTTGATTCCTTCCTCTTTCCAATCGTGAAGTACTTTATCAATATCCTTTTGTTGTTTTTCTTCGATTAACTCATTCAAATCTGACTGAGATAAATTATCGAAGTTGTATTTCTTATTGACATTGATAAACATTCCATTCCATTTGATGAAAGGTCCAAAACGCCCCACTCCTTTTTGAATTGGTAATCCATCATAAGTTCCAATTGGCGCATCCGCTTGTACTTTCTCATCAATCAAACCTTGAGCCGTTTCCATAGTAACATCCATTGGATCTACTCCTTTT
>NZ_JAIWOF010000153.1 GCF_020217025.1 Flavobacterium sp.
GGTAATGAGATAAATTGAGAACCAAAACGAACATAAGGCCCAAAACGACCATTGTTCACTTCAATTTCTTCTCCTTTATAAGTACCTAATTGTTTTGGAAGTAAAAATAAGTTCAATACTTCTTCCAAAGTGATATTTCCAATATTTTGATCTTGACGTAAACTCGCAAATTGTTTGTTTTCATCATCAATATCACCAATTTGAGCCATTGCTCCATATTTTCCTAAACGAACCGAAACTTGTTTTCCTGAAACTGGATGCACTCCTAAGATTCTTTCACCACTTTCTCTATCTGCATTTTTCTCTACATCAACTACATTTGGATGAAAGTGTTTGTAAAAGTCGTTCATCATTTTAGCCCAATCTACTTTTCCTTCTGCAATTTCATCGAAATCCTGCTCCACTTTAGCCGTGAAATTGTAATCTAAAATCGTATTGAAGTTCTTCACCAAGAAATCATTCACGATAATTCCGATATCGGTTGGAACTAATTTTCCTTTATCTGATCCAACATTCTCCGTTAAAACTTGCGATTTTACTTCACCAGCTTTTAACATTAATTGGTTATATTTTCTTTCTTGACCTTCAAAACTTCCTTTTTCTACATAAGTTCTAGCGATAATAGTAGAAATAGTTGGCGCATATGTTGACGGACGACCAATTCCTAATTCTTCCAATTTCTTAACCAAAGAAGCTTCAGTATAACGACTTGGCGGACGCGAAAAACGTTCCGTTGCCGTGATATAATTATTGGTAAGTTTTTCGTTTACTTTTAAAGCTGGCAACATTCCTTCTTGTTCCTCTTCATCATCATCATGCCCTTCTAAATACACTTTTAAGAAACCTTCAAATTTAATAACTTCTCCAGTTGCTGTAAATGTTTCCGAATGATTGCTTGCTTCAATTTTTACATTGGTTCTCTCTAATTCCGCATCGCTCATTTGAGACGCTAAAGTTCTTTTCCAAATCAAATCATACAAACGTGCTTGATCTCTATCGATATCTACAGTATGTCTTGACATATCAGTTGGACGAATCGCTTCGTGCGCTTCTTGTGCTCCTTTTGATTTGGTATTGAAGTTTCTTGGTTTTGAAAACTCTTTTCCGTAGTAACTTGTAATTTCAGCTTGAGCTGCTGCCATAGCTTCTTGCGATAAATTCACACTATCCGTTCTCATGTAAGTAATAAGTCCGGCTTCGTACAAACGTTGTGCAATTTGCATGGTAATTCCAACAGGCAAATACAATTTTCTCGCTGCCTCTTGTTGCAACGTTGAAGTAGTAAATGGTGCTGCTGGTGATTTTTTTGTAGGTTTGGTTTCTAAATCTCCTACCTTGTAAGAGGAACCAATATTTTTAGCTAAGAAATCTTCTGCTTCTTTTTTAGTTGCAAAGTTCTTAGGTAATTTTGCTTTGAATGTTTTTCCAGCTTCGTTAGTAAATTCTGCTGTGATGCTGTAAGACGCTTCTGGTTTGAAATCTTGAATTTCTCTCTCACGTTCTACAATCAAACGAACTGAAACCGATTGCACACGACCAGCTGATAATCCTCCTTTTACTTTTTTCCAAAGTACTGGCGATAATTCGTAACCTACTAATCGGTCTAAAACTCTTCGTGCTTGTTGTGCGTTTACTAAGTTATAATCTATTCCTCTTGGATTTTCGATTGCTTTTTGAATAGCTGTTTTCGTGATTTCGTGAAAAACAATACGTTTTGTTTTTTCTGGTTTTAACTTTAATTCTTCAGATAAGTGCCAAGAAATTGCTTCTCCCTCACGGTCCTCATCGGAAGCCAACCAAACCATTTCGGCATTTTTAGCTAATCCTTTTAATTTGGTCACCAATGCTTTTTTATCGGCCGAAACTTCATATTTCGGTTTAAAACCATTTTCTACATCTACTCCTATTTCTCTTGAAGGCAAGTCAGCAATATGCCCATAACTCGACTCTACTTGATACTCACTTCCTAGAAATTTCTCGATGGTTTTTGCCTTAGCTGGTGACTCAACGATTACTAAATTCTTTGCCATTTCATGTTTTTTTGAACCGCAAAAGTATAGGTTTTTTTTAAATTTTAACATCTTGAGTATTTTTTTACCTACAATTAACCAAAATATCGGTCAAATTACTCCTATATATATAGGTATAAAATCCACTAAAAACGGCTACTTAGAAATAGAGAAAAAAATAATTTAAAATTTCATGTTAAACCTTTTCTGCCATCTTGTCAGATTTTATAATTTAGTATTATCTTTGCGGACTGATTTAATGGAAATCTTTGATATGGAAAAGGTAATTGATGAAAACAAACAAGGTCAAAGTTTAGTACTTGACCAAAAAGAAGGAAATACAAAAAAACTTTTTATAGAGAGTTATGGTTGCCAAATGAATTTTTCGGACAGCGAAATCGTGGCGTCTATTCTTTATGAAAATGGATATAATACCACTCAAAATCTAGAAGATGCTGATTTGGTTTTGGTAAACACTTGTTCTATTCGCGATAAAGCGGAACAAACGATTCGTAAACGTTTAGAAAAATACAATGCGGTTAAAAAAATCAACCCTTCAATGAAAGTTGGAGTTTTAGGTTGTATGGCGGAACGTTTGAAAAGTCAGTTTTTAGAAGAAGAGAAAATTGTGGACATGGTTGTTGGACCTGATGCTTACAAAGATTTACCCAATTTATTAGCGGAAGTAGAAGAAGGAAGAGATGCTATCAACGTAATTCTTTCGAAAGAAGAAACGTATGGAGACATTTCACCTGTTCGTTTGAATAGCAACGGAGTTAATGCTTTCGTTTCAATCACCAGAGGTTGCGATAATATGTGTACGTTTTGCGTTGTTCCTTTTACACGTGGTCGTGAGCGTAGCCGTGAACCACAAAGTATTTATGATGAAATTCAAGATTTATACGATAGAGGCTTTAAAGAAGTAACCTTATTAGGACAAAACGTAGATAGCTACCTTTGGTATGGTGGTGGCTTAAAGAAAGATTTCGATAAAGCAACCGAGATGCAAAAAGCTACTGCGGTTGATTTTGCGCAATTATTAGACAAATGTGCTACGTTGTTTCCAAAAATGCGTTTTAGATTCTCAACTTCGAATCCGCAAGACATGCATGTAGAAGTAATTGAAACTATGGCGAAACATCATAACATTTGCAACTACATTCACTTACCTGTTCAAAGTGGAAGTACTCGAATTTTACAAGAAATGAATCGTCAACACACGCGTGAAGAATACATCGCGTTGATTGACAAAATATATGCAATTATTCCAGATATTTCATTATCGCAAGATATGATTGCTGGTTTCCCAACAGAAACAGAAGAAGATCATCAAGATACGTTGAGTTTGATGAAATATGTAAAATATGATTTCGGATTTATGTTTGCGTATTCAGAACGCCCAGGAACTTTAGCTGCTAGAAAAATGGAAGACGACGTTCCAGAGGAAGTGAAGAAAAGACGTTTAAATGAAATCATCGACTTACAACAAAGAATTGGTTTAGAAAGAACGCAACGTTTCATTGGTCAAGAAGTAGAAGTATTGATTGAAAAAGAATCAAAACGTTCTGATGCTCATTGGAGCGGAAGAAATTCTCAAAATACTGTGGTGGTTTTTCCAAAAGAAAATTACAAAGTAGGTGAATTCGTACTAGTAAAAATCACAGATTGTACCGCTGCAACTTTAATTGGAGAAGCGGTTGGTTACTCAACTGTAATGAACTAAAAATATAAGCCACGGATTAAAAGATTAACACGGATTTCAATATGGGACTTTATAGAGAAGAAGAAACTTTTAAAATTATTGGTATTTGTATGGAAGTTCACAGAAATCTTGGTCCAGGATTACTTGAAGTAGTTTATAAAGATGCGTTAGAGATAGAATTTAAAGCAAATAATCTTCCTTTTGAGAGAGAAAAAGAATTTTCAATCGAATATAAAGGAGTTATATTACCACATAAATTTTATGCTGATTTCATTGTAAATGAAGATATTGTTTTAGAAGTAAAAGCAGTAAAAGAATTTTCAGGAGAACATACTGCACAAGTATTGAATTATATGAAACTTTCAGAATCAGAAATTGGATTATTGGTGAATTTTCAAAACAAATCACTACAACATAAAAGATTAGTATTTTAATTAATCCGTGAAAATCCTTTAATCCGTGGCAAAAAAAATAAAAAAATGGAATCAGTACAAGCTATAAAACAACGATTTGAAATTATTGGGAACGACCCAAAACTCAATCGTGCCGTGGAGAAAGCCATTCAGGTAGCTCCAACGGATATTTCGGTATTGGTAACAGGTGAAAGTGGTGTTGGAAAAGAAAGTATTCCAAAAATTATTCACGCACTTTCGCATAGAAAACATGGAAAATACATTGCAGTAAACTGTGGTGCTATTCCCGAAGGAACCATTGATAGTGAGCTTTTTGGTCATGAAAAAGGTTCATTTACTGGAGCAACTAATACTCGTGAAGGGTATTTTGAGGTAGCTGATGGCGGAACTATATTTTTGGACGAAGTTGGCGAATTACCTTTAACTACTCAAGTACGTTTATTACGTGTTTTGGAAAATGGCGAATTCATAAAAGTAGGTTCATCGCAAGTACAAAAAACAAATGTTCGAATTGTAGCGGCTACGAATGTCAATATGTTTGATGCAATTGAAAAAGGCAAATTCCGTGAAGATTTATTTTATAGATTGAGTACGGTTGATATTATGTTGCCACCACTTCGCGAACGCAAAGATGACATTCATTTGTTGTTTAGAAAATTTGCTTCGGATTTTGCGCATAAATACAAAATGCCCCCCATTAAATTAGACGACAGCGCCGTTGAATTGCTTTTAAAATATCGATGGAGCGGAAACATTCGTCAATTGCGAAATGTTGCTGAGCAAATTTCGGTTTTGGAAACAAAACGTGAGATTTCATCACAAACGCTTCTCTCCTATTTACCAATGGAAAATCCGAATTTACCTTCGGTCATTGGAACTAAAAAATCGGAAAGTGATTTCAGTAACGAAAGAGAAATTTTGTACAAAGTCCTTTTTGATATGAAGAGCGACTTGAACGATTTGAAAAAGCTTACGATGGAATTAATGCAAAACGGAAGTTCAAAAGTTCAAGAAGCCAACAAAGGATTAATTCAGAAAATTTACGGCAAACCCGAAGAAAATGCTATTTTTGAAGAAGAACCAAGAGTAGAAATGCTTCCGAATCAAAACAATTTGATTCAGGAAGAATTTGAAGACGATGACGATGAAAATTATTTATTTGCCGAAACCGTTGATGAAGAAGAAACCTTAAGTTTAGAAGCGAAAGAAATTGAATTAATCAAGAAATCTTTAGAACGTAATAAAGGAAAACGAAAAGCGGCTGCTGACGAATTAGGAATTTCCGAAAGAACACTATACAGAAAAATCAAACAATACGATTTATAATGAGATATTTCATCATAATATTAACACTTACTTTTTCATTTATCTTAAACAGTTGTGGCGTTTATAATTTCACAGGTGCTAAACCCATTGATGCTAAAACTTTTCAAGTAAATTATTTTCAAAATAATGCACCTTTGGTAGAGCCCGGAATTGAAAGAACTTTCACATTAGAACTTCAAGATATTATTCAAAACCAAACCAATTTAAATTTGGTGTCTCAAGGTGGTGAATTACTTTACGAAGGTGAAATTACCGATTATCGTATTACACCTATGACCGCAACTGCTGACCAAAGAGCAGCACAAAATAGATTAACAATAAGTGTAATGGTAAGATTTACCAATAGAAACAAAGAAGAGGATAATTTTGAAAAGCGTTTTTCCTTTTACTATGATTTCGATGCCAATCAACAATTGGTAGGTTCACAATTAACGAACGCTTTAGATGTTATTTTTGAGCGAATTACTCAAGATATTTTTAATGATTCATTAGCTAAATGGTAATTAATTTGTAAATTTTGAATATAACCGATTTAACATATCTTTTAAACAAGCCTGAAACTATAAACGAAAAGCAAACCATTGCTTTAGAGAATGTAGTTTTACAGTTTCCGTATTTTCAAGCGGCACGAGCTTTACATTTAAAAGGATTGTACAATCAGGAAAGTTTTAGATACAATTACGAATTAAAAAAAACAGCAGCTTACACCACTGATAGGACTATATTATTTGAATTTATTACTTCAGATAATTTCACAGCAATCCAACAGGAAAAGATAGATGAAATTCAAAGATCATTGTTAGATATTGAAGTACATCATATGGAAGAAATAATTGTATTGCCAGAAATTGAAAGTACAGTAACTCCAGAAGAAACAGAAATAATTGAACCAACTTCAGAAGAAAAACTAGAAATAGGTAAACCTTTACCTTTTACTCCTTCAGAAAGACATTCGTTCCAAGAATGGTTACAATTGACCAAATTTAGTCCAATTGAACGTGAAATTGAAGAAAAAAACACTTCGAACGACCCTAAAAAGCAAAAAAAATTAGACATTATTGATAAATTTATTGAAGCTAATCCAAAAATTGCTCCAGTAAAAGAAACAACCAAAGCACCTGCAAATATTAGCAAAAGCGTTGAAGAGCCAACGCATCTAATGACCGAAACATTAGCCAAAGTATATTTGGAACAAAAAAAATATACAAAAGCAATACAAGCTTATGAAATATTAATTTTGAAATATCCAGAAAAAAGTAGTTTCTTTGCAGACCGAATAAATGAAATCAAAAATTTACAACAAAATAATAATTAATTATGGGATTCACAGGTTTTTTAATTGCGATAACAATTGTTTGTTTTTTATTAATCTTAGCTATTATGGTTCAAAACCCTAAAGGTGGAGGTTTATCTTCTTCATTTGGTGGTTCTCAACAATTAGGTGGAGTTCAAAAAACAACTGACTTTTTAGATAAAAGTACTTGGACATTAGGTGGAATTTTAATTGCTTTAATTTTACTTTCTAGTTTAAGTTTTAATGGAGCTGCATCTGGTTCTAAAGTTTTAGGTGAAGACGAAACTTCTGTTCCTACAACTACAATTCCAACAACTCCAGAAGCTGCAAAACAAGCTGCTCCTGCTGCTACACCAGCACCAGTTGCAACAGATTCTACAAAATAAGAATTGATAAAATATATAAAATGCCAGCATGTCAGTGCTGGCATTTTTTTTACCGAAAAATTGTCAGAAAATCGCTTTGGCACAATTTCTGAAAAACAACAAGCAACAAATTAATTTTAATAAACAAAATATATACAATTATGTCATTAAACATTAAACCTATTTCAGATCGTGTAGTAATTGCTCCATTAGCAGCAGAAACTACAACAGCTTCAGGAATCATCATTCCAGACACTGCAAAAGAGAAACCACAAAAAGGTACTGTAGTAGCCGTGGGAAATGGCAAAAAAGATTACACTATGTCTGTAAAAGTTGGAGATACCGTTTTATACGGTAAATATTCAGGAACAGAATTCAAATATGAAGGTAAAGATTACCTAATCATGAGAGAAGACGAAATTTACGCAATTCTTTAATCATAGATTAAACAGCAACTTTTAAACATTTAAACGTTAAACATTTAAACAAAAAATTAAAATGGCAAAAGATATAAAATTCGACATTGAAGCACGCGATGGTTTAAAACGTGGTGTTGACGCATTAGCAAATGCAGTAAAAGTAACTTTAGGTCCAAAAGGAAGAAATGTAATTATTTCGAAATCATTTGGTGGACCAACAGTAACGAAAGATGGTGTTTCTGTTGCAAAAGAAATCGAATTACAAGATCCATTAGAAAATATGGGGGCTCAAATGGTAAAAGAAGTAGCTTCTAAAACCAATGATTTAGCTGGTGATGGAACTACAACGGCAACCGTTTTAGCTCAAGCAATCGTAAAAGAAGGTTTGAAAAACGTAGCTGCTGGAGCTAATCCAATGGATTTAAAACGTGGAATTGACAAAGCTGTAGAAACTATTGTTTCAGAATTAGGAAAACAATCTGTAGCTGTTGGTGACTCTTCTGAAAAAATCAAACAAGTAGCTTCTATTTCAGCTAATAATGATGAAACTATTGGTGATTTAATCGCTGTAGCTTTTTCAAAAGTTGGAAAAGAAGGTGTTATCACAGTAGAAGAAGCAAAAGGAACAGATACTTACGTTGATGTTGTAGAAGGAATGCAATTCGACAGAGGGTATTTATCACCATATTTCGTAACTGATGCTGATAAAATGGTAGCGGAATTAAGCAATCCATACGTTTTATTATACGACAAAAAAATATCTAACTTACAAGAATTATTACCAGTTTTAGAACCAGTAGCTCAATCAGGAAGACCATTGTTGATTATTGCTGAAGATGTTGACGGACAAGCATTAGCAACTTTAGTAGTAAACAAATTACGTGGTGGATTAAAAATCGCTGCTGTTAAAGCTCCAGGTTTTGGTGACAGAAGAAAAGCTATGCTAGAAGACATCGCCATCTTAACTGGAGGAACTGTAATTGCTGAAGAAAGCGGATATTCATTAGAAAACGCTACTTTAGATATGTTAGGAACTGCAGAAAACATTACAATTGATAAAGACAATACTACAATTGTAAACGGTTCTGGTGACGCTGAAAACATCAAAGCAAGAGTAAACCAAATCAAATCGCAAATCGAAACTACAACTTCTGATTACGATAGAGAAAAATTGCAAGAGCGTTTAGCTAAATTAGCTGGTGGGGTTGCCGTTTTATATGTTGGAGCAGCTTCTGAAGTAGAAATGAAAGAAAAAAAAGACCGTGTTGACGATGCTTTACACGCTACTCGTGCTGCTGTGGAAGAAGGAATTGTTGCTGGAGGTGGTGTTGCTTTAGTAAGAGCAAAAGCCGCATTAGCAAGCTTAAAAGCAGAAAATGCAGACGAAGCAACAGGAATTCAAATCATTAACAAAGCAGTGGAAGCACCTTTAAGAACTATTGTAGAAAACGCTGGTGGTGAAGGTTCAGTTGTAATTGCAAAAATTACTGAAGGAAAAGACGATTTCGGATTTAATGCAAAAACAGGCGAATACGTTCAAATGTTAGCTGCTGGAATTATCGACCCTAAGAAAGTAACTCGTGTAGCTTTAGAAAATGCTGCTTCTGTAGCTGGAATGATTTTAACTACTGAATGTGCTTTAATCGACATCAAAGAAGATAGTCCTGCAATGCCAATGGGCGGAGGAATGCCAGGAATGATGTAAAATTCACAATACTCTCAAATACATAAAACCCGATTAGAACTTTCTAATCGGGTTTTATTTTTAAAACTAACTTAAAACAAAAAATAAAACTATCTAATTGAAGAAAACTTGATATTGTGCTATCACAGAACCATTTCTAGAAACTTGGTCTCCAGCAGTATTATAAATTGGCCTATCTTGATAAGAAACGGTAAACTTAGAAGTGTGATTTGCCAATAACCAGTTTACACCAATATCATAAAAATTCATTTGATCATTTAATCGATTAAAATTAGAACTCTGAATGGATGCGTAAGGCATAAGAGTGGTTTTACCAATTAAATTCTCTTTGAATTTATATCCAATCTGACCATATAAAGTTGTTCCTGTTCCATACATTGGAAATGCATTTCCAGCGCCATTTAAAATTGCAGCATTGTTATTTCCATTTGCTGGATTCATCACACCTAAATTACGCGTATAATTATCTCCGAAATCATATTTTGCAATACTTGCATAAGCACTAATAGCTTGTCCTTTAGATCCAACTGGAGCATCATAATAAATATCAGCCGATAAATGTAACATATTGTGATTAATAGTATCACCAACTGTATTTAATTTCCACATGGCATCTTTTTGATAAATAAATCCAGCACCGATATTAAATACTTTTTTCTTGCCTAAATAAGTTCCTGTCATGTAAGGCATCAAATTACTTTCTTGGTCTTTAAATTGGTATTGAAAGTAACCGTTCCATTGCATTTTTGGAGGAGCAGCTGAAAAAT
>NZ_JAIWOF010000154.1 GCF_020217025.1 Flavobacterium sp.
TCCAATTGGTATTTATGGTTGGATTATAGTTGGCTGATTTTTGAATTGCCATTGGTTGCGCCATTGCAATTCTATAATCTAACTTACCTAATTTCCCTTTTGCGAAAACTGATAATTTTCTCAAAAACTGGTCTGTAACATCATTTGTAGTTTGCTGAAACAATGGTGCATCAACTCCTAAAATAGAACCTGTTGATGGAGAGGAAAAACGAGCTAATCCACTCCAACCTGATAATCCCATACCTAAAGACAATTTTGTTTTATCAATTGCATATTCACCCATGGCATCATGCAAAAAGAAACCTTGCTTTCTATCAGAAATATTATTTAAGTTGTTTTGTCCAAATTGCGAATAAATAAAAACTCTATCGGTTATTTGCCCATACATCTGAATTCTAAAACGACGAATTCCAATATCGGTTCCGCTGCTTTTTTCAATTCCAAAAATTGTTGTTCCTGGATTATATTCTTGGCTACGAAGCCAAAGCTGAGCTAACATTGTAAACTTTACATAGTTACTGCCATCTTCATTTAAATTGAATTTACGATCTTTAAAAAAGCTATTAGATTCAGGCTTTTTTTCTTCTTGAGCATTTGCTTTTATAGTAACTAACACTAATGCAAAAACTCCTAAATATTTAAAAACATTTTTCATTTTTTGATATAAAGATTTTGAAAACCCTTTGCGAAAAGGGTTTTCAATTATTATTTTACTACTAAGAAATTAAGCCAATTTTGATTTTCTTGAAGATAATGGATGGCTAGAAAGTGGTTGATGATTCTCTAGTCCTTTAATCTTAACTGTTCCTCCATTAGCTTCATAATCATGTTTAAAGTGCTCCAAGTTTTCCATTACAGAATGGTCAACTAATTTGGTTTTCTTTAAATCGATTGTTACATCAAAACCATAAGGAATAGCTTCTAATTTACTTTTTACTCCTAAATAATTTGTAAAAACAGCTGCTTTATTAATTTCAACTAAATAATTATTTCCTTCAAAAGAAACTAAAGTTGGCGCTTTAAATAATGAAGAAATTGGTGTTCCATTAATTAAATGAATGATGATTTTTAAAACCATACCCGCAGCAATACCAATAAGTAAATCTTCGAATAATGTAAAGAAAATCGTTACTAAAAAGATTGCCAATTGTTCTTTACCAATTTGAAATGTATGAATGAATTCTTTTGGATGCGCCAATTTAATCCCTACCGTAATCAACATTGCAGCTAAAGCAGCATTTGGAATCAACTCTAATATTGGAGTAGCAAGTAATACAAACATTAAAATAAAGAATCCGTGGAAAAAATTAGCCCATCTTGTTTTTGCACCATTGTTAACATTTGAAGAAGAACGTGCCACTTCAGAAATCATTGGCAAACCTCCTAAGAAAGCAGCAATTGTATTTCCAATTCCAACAGCAATTAAATCTTTATTCATGTTAGATTTTCTTTTAAAAGGATCCAACAAATCGATTGCTTTTACTGTTAACAATGATTCTAATGTTCCTACTAAAGCAAACATAACTACATATTTAATAAACAATCCTGTTTGAGAAAAACCTTCAAAACTTGCATTGAAATTCAAATTATCAACAAAACTTCCAATTTTCACTAAAGCATAAGCAGGTTCTGTTTCTTTAAAATGCATGAATAACTCACATGGAATAGCAAACAACAATACCACAAGCGGAGCTGGGATCATTTTAATTGTTTTGTTTTTGATATAAGGCCATCCCATCATAATTGACAAACTCACAATACCAATAATAGAAGCTTTAGGATCTAAATTAGCAATGAAGTTTGGAATATTAGCTAATAATTCCAATGGCCCTTTACCTTTTGCTAACGTTGGATTATCATTCAATAAAACGGGAATTTGTTTTGCTATAATGATAATTCCAATCGCTGCTAACATTCCGTGAATAGCAGAAAGTGGAAAGAAATCGGCCAATTTTCCTAATTTTAAAACTCCGAAAAGAATTTGAATTACTCCAGCAACAACCATTGCTCCAAGGGCTAATTTCCAACCCAACTCATTATCTCCTTTTCCAAATTCTGCAACAGCACCAGCAACAATAACAATTAAACCAGCAGCTGGCCCTTTAATTGTTAAACGAGAACCCATGAAAAATGAAACTACAATTCCTCCAATAATAGCCGTAATTAATCCCATAATTGGCGGGAAATCAGAAGCTTTTGCGATTCCTAAACTTAATGGCAATGCCAATAAAAAAACGATGAAACCAGAAATGGCATCCGTTTTAAAATTTTCTTTTAAACCTGCTAATCCATCAGCAGGAATGTATTTTTTTATATTTGCGTTCATATATTTTCGAATAAATTAAGATGATTTGTAAGGTAACTCATGATACGTTTTAACATGAGGACCTAAGAAAAGACGAGCATAAATTCGGATTCCAGCAATACCTGAAACCACAAAACTTGATGCTACAAAAAAGGCTAAGAATAGTTGATTACTATCTATATGACTAAAAACCAAATCTTCGCCAATGAAAGTTGTTGTAATTGGAAAACCTGTGATTCCTAATGTCGCTAACAAGAAAAAGAAAGCAAATTTAGGATGCTCGTAAACATGACCTAAATATTGATTAATCAGAATTTTTATTTCTAATTTACGAAGTTGTAATAAAGCAAAATATCCTATTGTTCCAGCAATAATAATTCCAGCTAGATAATAAGCAATTTCACTGATACTAACTTTGTCATTAAACACAATGGCTAAAGCAATCCAAAAATGATTCATTACGATTAAAATCCATGCTAAAAACGGACTTCTTCGTTCTGAAAACGATTTGAAAACGAATACCAATCCAATAAAAGCAAACAATTCTGGAAGAATATTGGTAATTTGATAAGGTAAATGTAACTTGAATTTATACGTTATGAATCCCAATAAATAGATTGGAATGAAGAAGAAATAAATTCTCTTAATATTCAAGAAATCTAGTGATTTACCAATCATTTTCAAAGGTCTCCACAATACCATATTTAAGAAACCTTCCAAATTAAATTCTTTAAGAGCTAAAATATAAAGCGTGTATTCTATTTTCTTTGGATACGAATCTTCAATAGCTTTTTCTCTTGGTTTGAAATTGTAAAATTGGTCGCGAATTAAATAACTCACTACCGATGGAGAAACTAATAATTGATACGTTCTCAAAAACGCATTTCCTGCAAAGTGAATTAAGGCTAATGTTTCAAAACCTAAAGCAATTTCAATAAATATAATTCCAATTTGAGAAATTGAACTATAGGCAACTTGACTCTTCACAGAAGATTGAACTCTTGCCATAACCGATGCCGCCAAACTCGTAGTTAATCCCATTAATCCAATGGCAAAACGCATGGTAGTTTGATGTTCCCAAAATGGAAACGTTCTCAACATCAAGAAAACTCCTAAATGCACTGATAAGGAACCATAGAAAATTGCACTCGAAGGCGTTGGACCTTCCATAGCTCTTGGCAACCAAGACGAAAACGGAATTTGAGCCGATTTTGCCGCAGCCGCACAAGCTAAACAAAGCGCAATAAATATTCCGATAATGGAATGATTTTGCAGATGTTCGTTTACCAATTCGTAATTATTCAACTTCATGAAAGTAATATTTTCATGAAATAAATGGTGACTTGCCCACATCGCTAATAACAATCCGACATCGCCAATTCTATAAATTGAAAATACTTTGAAAGCATTTTTAACGGGTAAATAACGTTCTCTATAAAAAGCAATTAAAAGGAAAGAAGAAATTCCAATGATTTCCCAACCAATGAATAAGGTTTCAAAATTTCCTGATAAAATAGCTAAGTTATATCCGAAAAAGAAAAACAAAACCGTATTAAAAAAACGTTTGTATCCTTTTTCTCTATGTAAATAATAGCGACTATACGTAGTTATCATCGAAGTTAACAAAGCTCCAATGAATAAATAAACTGCTGAGATTTGGTCAAAATAGAAATCGATGAAAAACTCATAATGAGCTGTTTTTAATATCGATAATTCTAATAAATTCAAATCTTTTGCACCGTCAATTATCCAAAAAATGATAAAAGCTACTAATCCTACTAACTGTAAAAAAACCGTTCCAAAAGCCGTCCATGAGATGGCTTTTTCTTTAGATTCAGGCAAAAACAAACTAATGATAAAGCCTAAAAACGGTAACAGTATAAAATATTGCAATAACTCGTTCATGACTTAAATGGTATTAGTGATTATTCCTACCGGAAGATTCTCTTTTGTAGTTTCAACCAACTGCATTTCATCTTTAATGAAATTCACAGTTTGAAGAGGTTGATAGGGAACAAACTTTTCGTCTTCAAAAACAAAAAGCTCTTTAGTTTCAGGTTGAACCGCCACTAATTTCACCCAATCATTTTTAAACCATTCGTAAGTAGCTGGATTTTTAGAAATCGCATAAAGTACTTTCTCTGGGAAATGTTCTGCAATAACCAACAAACGAACTGGGTCATGAACCTCAATCATTTGACTTGGTAAACCAGGACGTAAATCACCATCGATTCCATTAGCAACTCCAATTAATCCCATTACGTTATGGGGTAATTTAGAACCAGCCCCTAATTTTTGATTATCAACTCTTGAAAAATAGTATTCCAAATTAATTCCACCACCAACTGGAGCAACTGCGCCTAAAATAATGGCTAAATAATCTCCAGAAGGATCGACTTCGTAGTCATATGAATTCAAGAATGAACGTCGATCTAAAAACAATTGTTTTGACAAACTTCTTCTTCCTACAATACACATGGCATTCGTAGCGTGATTTAATTCGGGACGAGGTTCAAATAAAGATAACGAACGACGTTTTACTTTTTCGTGAACTTTTTCTAAAGTATCTGTAGAATCAATCGTATCAAAACGTCTTGAACGTTCCTTTGCATTATTATCTAAAGCTTTAGTAAACGTGATTACATTTTGTTGATGCAATGCTTTATTATTTTCCGACAACGTATCTTCATCATAAAAAGCAATTTCATCTCGAGTTGTATCATGTAGAGCCGGTAAAAATTGTGTTGAAGTTGGAATATCAATTCCTCTTTGTCTCAAAATAGCTCTAACTTCTGGATGATTCGCAGCAAACGAAGCTACTTTTGCGTTTACCGAACTCGGTCTACCACAACAAGCTCCACAATCATAACCCGCATAATGCGTATTATTGATACTAGTCGCTCCGTGTCCAACAACGTAAACTATTGGAGAAAAATTCGATACTAATCCAATACTTTTCAACAAACCTTCTACTCTATTAGCCATTTCTTCTACTGAAAAACCAATTTGTAAGTCACCTTCTTTTTGATTTACATCTTTATTTTCGATAACTAATTTCGATTTTTTATGCAAATGCTTGAATGAAGATGTAGTTGCAGGCGACATCGAAGGTTTAAAAATATTCAAAAATAATTTTAAAGCCGAAGAAAACCCTAACGTCTGACTAATAATCCAACCAAAAAACAACGAGTGTGATTGCTTGTGATAATGTAAATCTTTAGCTTGTTTTTTCTTTCTGTGTTCTTCTTTGATTAAGAATTTTGGTGTAACAGGAGCTGGACATAATTTAGTATAAAATTTTCCATTTACCGGTTGATAGAAAAACTCAAAGTTAAAGAAAGCAGCTGTTCCATAAGTAGAAACATTTTTATCAATGTGTTCAACATGTCTCCTAAACGAACATTCTCTGTCGTCCATACAAAACATACCTTGAAAACTTGGTATCTGCTCTAACTTTTCTTCTTTTACGTTTTGAACATTGGATAAAACAGCATCATAAAGACTCCATTCAAACGCTTGTTGCCAAAGTGATAATACATCGAAAAGTTCATTATATTCGACTTTTTCAAATAATAAGAATTCTTCGTCTTCGATTTTAAAACCAAGTGGCGCCCAAATATCATTAAACTTATTATCTAAAGTATCAATCTCAAGAAGTAATTCAAACTTGATTAATTCTTCTAATGTAATTTGTTTTGAATCTAATAAAGAACTTGGATTGTTCTCAATAGTCGCAATCATTCCGCTCCAACCTGGATGTCCAAATTGTTGGTCAAATAAATATTGTTCGAATAATTCTTCTTTTCCTACAATTATTTCTAATAACTGCGTGATTGAAGCGTTTTCTTGTAATAGTTTTTTTGCTCTATTAGAAGTAAAAATTCCTTTAAAGGTATTCTTTTCTAACTCTCTAATAGAAGCTAAAAATCCTTTATCATGTATAGGAAAATTCCAAATAGCAATCCCTTGATCTAAATAACTACACAATACTCTAAATAATAAACTATGTGTTGATTTTTCTAGATTTATAGCGTAGTATTTTTTCCAATTAGAACGTAAACTTCCAATTCTTGGAGAAATAGATTCGTCGTAATTGGTCTTTAGTAATTTTTCTTTCCAGATTTGAAGATTTGCAGCTCCTTTTGCTTTTGTAATGATAGCATCTAAAACTATTTCATTGATTTCTTTATTAACAAATCGTTGTCTAAAATCGGTTATTGATAAATATGTTTTGTAACCAAAAACAGTAGATGCTTCTAGCAATGCATCATGAAATTTTTTACTTTGAAAAGCATGCAAAGTATTGTGGTGCACAAAGTCTTTTAACGGATTTTGTGCTGGTAAATAATGGGTTAAGTGATGAAGAACTTCGTGTTCGTCAAAACCAACGGTATGTGTTTTCATTGATTAATGAAATAAATTAATACACAGTTAATATTCACAAACAAATGATGTGAAAACAATAAATTAGGTATTAAGATAAGTGAAACTTCCAATTACAATATAAATCGTAAAGTGGAATAATTTCTTTTGAAGAAAAGAATTGGGATAAATATGAACTTGAACTCTCCTCTAAAGAAGATTTAACAATAACAATTGATTTTGTTGGAATTAAAATTACATCCAACTCAATTTTCAATTCAGGTTCTATTTCAACAGTAACATATTCTCCTTCTTCTAGGTCAACGGTTTGAAAATGAGAAAAATCAGCAGGAGTATACTTTTTTTGAAATTCACCTTGAGATTCTGATACTAAATCTTTTGTAGCGTTATATGAAACAGAAAAAACCCACATGAAGAATGTGAGCATAAAAAATAAAAATAATTGTAATAATCTTTTCAAAATGATTTCACTTGCTACCTAAAGTGACTACAAATGTATATTATATTTTGATTCAAAAAATTAATTTCTGATTAATTTTAACAAAAAACCGATTAGAATTTCTAATCGGTTTTTTTACTATTTTTCTATTCTCTCATAATTGCAACAACCATGGAGTTTATCATAGTCTTCATCTTTGGCTTTTGTAAATTCGGTATCATGACCTATAGCTGCAATTGCCTTTGCTACATCCTCTTTAGAACACTTCGTTTCATCTATAATCAAATGAATATCACCATGATCAGCGTGCCACTCAGCGCTTTTTACGCCTTTTACTGAATAAGCTGCTTTTTCAATGCGTTTTTCGCACATTTCACAATTTCCAGCGACTTTAAACTCTACTTTTTTGTTTTTGCTTTTCTTTTCTTGCGCTACCATTGTGAAAGAAAAAATACATGCTAATACTAATAAAACTATTCTTTTCATTTTTCTATTATTTAGTGATTATGAGCTTCCTCTTTAACTGGGGCTAACTCTTCTATTTCATGATTCTGTTTTTTATCTTTAATTTTAAAACGCAATCCAGCATAATACATGGCACCAAAAGTGGGTCCGTATATCATACTACTATCAAAATAAGTACCAAAAGGGTTTTCATTTTGAACAATTCCATTCATTTGTTTGTAATTCCCCATGTTTTCTCCTCCCACATACACTTCAAAAGTACTTGAAAACGTTCTCGTAATTTGAGCATTCAATGTACCAAAAGCTTTTGCATATTCATCTAAACGATATTGTACTGGATTTGATTGTGTATATGGCAAACGTTGTTCCCCTAACCAATTATACGTTACATCAAATTTCCATTGTTGTCCTTTGTCTTTTATATGCGTTTCGTAAGCTAGATTACCAAAAACTCGATGTTTTGCTTGAAGCGCTCTTTGCATTTGACCTGTTACAAATTGCGTTTGTACATCGTAATATTTGTAAGCCGTTTTAAAAGTCAAATGTGTCATTAAATCAACAGAAAATTCAGCTTGAAATGAATTCGCAAAACTATTCCCTTTTAAATTGTAAAATAAAACATCTTGTGGAGAAGCATCAATATCAACCACCGCTTGATTTTGAAAATCAGTACGATAATAATCTAAAATTACCTCAACATCTTTTCCTACTAATTTGAATTTTTGGATAAAACTCAAACCATAATTCCATGCAATTTCTGGATTTAATCCGTACAATTTCCCATCCGTATTCAAAATTGAGAAATTTCTGTTGGATGCAAATAATTGTTGGTTTTCAGCAAAAATATTAGCCGCACGTTTTCCTCTTCCGGCTGAAGCTCTAATAACAGCTTCTTTCCATGGATTGTATCGAATGTGTAATCTTGGCGTAACAAAAGTTCCTAAACGGTTGTGATTATCTACTCTTGCTCCAGCCACTAAGCTAAAATTATCGGAATTGTCATAAGTGTATTCAAAAAACGCTCCAACCGAATTATCAATTCTTGAAAAGTCGCGACTGAAATTCACCGCTACAAATTCGTTATAATCATCGTAAGAGAAATTTAAACCCGTTGTGAATTTATTCTTTGTGTTATTGATAATCGAATTAAATAATAAATTCGAATAAAAACTTTTTTGATGAATGTCATACTGACTTAAACCAAAATATGAATCTTGTTTGTGCGATTGAAAGGAATTTTGGAAGCCAAAACTTTGATATGGCATATCGGGAAAAACATAACCTGTTTTGTTTGAAATTTCAATTTTCTCGGTATTGATTTCGCTTCCCCAAGCGTTTGTAGTTAATCTATCTTTGTCGGGATTGAAACTCATTTCTCCTGCTTGTTTTTCATCGTTCATATAGCGAACATTCAAAAAACTAACAATACCATTTTCAGAATCATTATACTGCCAACGGTTTAAAATATTGACTTGTTTTCCAATTGGACCATCTAAAAATCCGTCGTTGTTCATGTCATTTCTGTTTTGTCTGGTATTACCATGTAGAAACAAAGTAGAACTCAATTTATCAGAAAATTTATTATTGAAATGCGTATTGATTTCATAACGACTATCTTGAGAACCATAAACATTCAAGAAAAATGGAATATCATTAACTGGTTTTAAAACTTCATAATTGATTTGGCCCGAAATACTTTCATAGCCATTAATTACGCTTCCAGCTCCTTTGGTAATTTGAATACTTTCCACCCAAGTTCCTGGCACAAAAGACAATCCGTAAG
This sequence comes from Flavobacterium sp., assembly GCF_020217025.1. Classification (GTDB taxonomy): domain Bacteria; phylum Bacteroidota; class Bacteroidia; order Flavobacteriales; family Flavobacteriaceae; genus Flavobacterium. The sequence goes on from NZ_JAIWOF010000154.1 coordinate 9,376, forward strand.
CTTGCGAAGCACCACGAACCGAAGGAATATTTTCTTCCGCAATTAAAATATACGGACTCGTTAAACCCAACATCTTAATTTGACGATTTCCAGTTACCGCATCGGAAAAATTCACATCGATAGATGGATTCGTGCTAAAACTTTCAGACAAGTTACAACAAGCTGCTTTAAGCAACTCTTTTTGTCCCATGACTTGAATGTTTTGAACTTTATATAAAGAATGTTCCGTTCCTTTTTTGGTTTTGGTAATCGTTACTTCTTTTAAAGTTTTTACTTCTTTCAAAATAACAGAGATGGTATTATTTACTACATCGATTTTTTGAGTTTCAAAACCAATATAACTTATTACTAAAGAAGAAGTTTCGGGAGATTTTTTTATAGTGAAATTCCCATTTTCATCTGTGGTGGTTCCAATTGCGGTATTGAACCAAAACACATTGGCACCTAATAAAGGTTGATTATTTTCGTCAGTTACTATTCCTTTTATGGTTTCTTGTGAATAAATAAATTGAGAAACAAAGAATAGCAAAAACGCTATATTTTTAAACATAATAAAGTTATTTATTGTTATTAATTCTTTGATTTACAGAATAAAAAACAATAAACTTATGCGTAAAAAACCAAT
>NZ_JAIWOF010000155.1 GCF_020217025.1 Flavobacterium sp.
TGACAGTAGAGTTTGTAGAGCGGCGGCGCGTGAGAATCGCAATAAAAAGCCACTTCATTTGAAACGAAATTTTCTGATTCAAATGCAACGAAATTAGGCTTCCAATCAGCAACAAAAACTGCTTGTTCTAAATCTAATTGAAGGGTTTTAACCAATATATCATCGGTCTTTTTTTCAACTTTGATTAATTTGTTAGAACAACAAGAATCGTGTGAATCTTCTTTTGCACAACATGATTTCACCTCCTCAACACAAGGTTCGTCTTCTTGATATTGAAAAGAAACCGATGCAATTTCATCTTTACAATAATGCACAGCAAAACTCAACCCTAAATTGGCAAGCAATACTAAGGAAGCTAAAACGATACTTATGTGTTTTCTGAAATTCATCGGAACAAAAGTAGGAAATTGAATTTTAATTTGCGTTAACTTTATTCTAAATTTCAATGACTTGTCCTAAAAATGGCACTTGAGCATCAAAACCAAATTGTTCTTGTACTTTTAAACGCAACTCATCCGCAGCTTCATTTTCACCATGAACCAAGAATACTTTTTTAGGTTTCGTTTCCAATTCGGATAACCAATTCAGTAAATCTTTTTGGTCGCCATGTGCAGATAAACTTTCGATTAAAAGAATATTGGCTACAACGGGATAATAATTTCCATAAATTTTGATTTCTTGAGCGCCTTCTAATAATTTTCTTCCGCGAGTTCCTTCTGCTTGATAGCCTACTAATATAACTGTCGTTTCAGGTTTATCGATTAATCGTTCTAAATATGATAGAACTCTTCCTCCTGTAATCATGCCACTTGCTGCGATGACTACTTTTGGTTTTTTGTCGTAAACGGCATTCATACTATCTTTGTAATCGGAAATTAGCGTAAAAACTTTGCACATTTCGTCGCAATCTTCAAAAGAAAGTTTGTGCCAAGTGTTATTGTCTTTAAAAACATCTAAAACGCTAATTCCCATTGGTGTATCAATGATATAAGGAATATCTGGAAGACGTTCTTCTTTTTTCAATTGCCAAATCAAATACATCATGGTTTGCACGCGTTCCACTGCAAAACTTGGAATTATAACGGTTCCGCCTTTGTTGAATGTATTGTTGATAATGGTTTCCAATTCAAATAAAGCATCGGTTTCTGGATGAAGGCGATTTCCATAGGTACTTTCTAAGAAAACATAATCTGCTTTTTTCGGTTTTTGAGGCGGAAACATAAGTACATCATCATCTTGCCCAATATCGCCTGAAAAAACCAAAACTTTTCCATCAATCGTTAATTCAATCGAACAAGCGCCTAAAATATGACTTGCATAAAAGAATTTAAACGAAATATCATCATCCAATTTTACGTCCAAATCTTTATCCACCACTCGAAACTTCGGAATTACAGCATCTACTTCAGACTCTGTATATAAAGGTTCGGCTGGATCGTGTTTTGAAAAATGCTCTTCATTGGCTCTCTTTGCTTCTTCTTCTTGAATTTTTGCACTATCATACAAAATCAATCGTGAAATTTCTTTTGTAGGTCGGGTACAGAAAATTTTTCCATTGAAACCTTCGTTAACCAATTTAGGTAACCAACCACAATGATCCAAATGGCCATGCGTAAAAATTACAAAATCAATTGTTTCAGGTAAAATGGAAAGTGGCTCCCGATTTAATTCACGCAATGATTTTATGCCTTGAAACATGCCACAATCAATCAGAATTCGAAGATTATTGTGTTCGATTAACGTTTTTGAACCTGTTACGGTTCCAGCTCCGCCTAAAAAATGAATTTTCATGATTTTTGCTTTTAATTGTTTAATTGATTGGCTTCTTTAAGTACATTTTTAATCCGATTGTGACTTAACTCGATGGTTTTTAAATAATCGGGATGTAGCACCAAATCTTTGATGGTGATACAATCTAAAATAAGTAATTGATCTTTTTCTGCCTTAGTTAAAGTAGTCAAACAAGTTACGGGATATACTCTGTATTTATCTACCAATTCTTTGATGCCATTTTTTTGAGGATAATCCCAACTCAACATATTTAAACCTGAACATTCTCCAAATTGAATTGCATCAGTGGTAAACTTGTTATTGGTTACAATGATGCATTTTGAAATATTTCGCTTAGCCGAAAACAAGTCGTATTTTCTATCTTTCACATCATTAAATCGAGACAAAATATACATCGGCACTTTTACATCACTTTTTGCATCTTGACCAGAGTGGAATTTGCATTCAATCATAGAAAGCACATCGTTTTTGAGAAGCAAAATATCGATTTCATGTGATATACATTTTCCGTTTAATGTAACACTAACTTTCGTTTTAAAACCTTGTTCTTGCATTACTTTTGCAATGAACTTTTCAAAGAAAAATCCGGCCGGACCAAGTCCTAACAAAGCGGTTCTTAGATTGTAACGTGCGGCATGAACGTTAGAAATATTTTTTAATAATTGATAAGCACGCTTGTAGATTTTTTTTGAAGATATTCCTTCATACATTTCGCTTTCAATTTCTTTAACGATGGTTTCCGCCATAGCTTGGTCGGCTCCCGATTTTCGAAGAGAATTGATCAGTTTTTGTTCGTCATAATGAACTAGCTCACCGGAATATTTAGTAACTTTCATTTCGCTATAAATAATACCTAAAGGTACGAAAATTTAGCGAGAAATTTGTTGATAATAAAAAGCTGGAATAAAAAGCACTAAAAACAAAGGTTGAATTAAAAATCGTCGGATGTAGAATAAAATCAAATAATCGGGTTGATCAGAAAAATAAAGCAGTCCAAAAAACAAAACCATTAATACCACAAAAAATACACCATATAAAAGCATTGCGAATCGAACTAATGGTAATTGTTTGAATAATGAATAAAGGATTATCAATGAAAGTAATGTATTGATAAAATAACGAAAACACAAACCGAAAAACAATGGAATACTCTCGAAACTTGGCAATGATTTATTTTGGTATTCTGATTTAAAGAAGGCTAAAAAAGGATCATAGAACAATTGATTTTCAAAAGCACGAACAAATATTAATCCCAAAAGAGCGATTACAAGCACTAAGATTCGAAACTTATGTTTAAATAGTTTTTTTAACATAACCTGAAAATTTAGTTACCCACATAATCCATAAAACAAAAACTACTCCGTAAATGAAAAGCGGGAAAAAAGTCCCATGTAATAACGCTTCTTGTTCCGGAAAATAATACAATGAAAAAGATAAAACAGCTATCCTTACAATATTTAAAAGATGAATAAGTACAATTCCAAACAAAATAAACAATCCTGTTTTCTTCCATTGTAATGAAAATGCAAAAACAAACGACGCAAATAAAATCATTACACTTATCGCATTGCAACCTTCTACAATCCGAGCTACATATTTGGAATGAAAAAGCATTTTAATTGCAGGTTCTTTTCTATGCTGCTCTAATTCTACGTTTGAATCAAATAACAACATGAATTGTTTGGTTTGAAAAGCAACCGTTTTAGTTATACCATCAACTTCATTTTGTTGCAAATCAAATTGACTCAAATACAATTTGTAAATGAAGATAAAAACGACATAAAACAAGATAAACTTTAATAGAAAAGTAAAAAAATGTCGGTACTGATTAAAAATATTTTTCAAACATATTATTTTTAACAAAAATATAGATTTTTTAATAGTGCGGAATAAATACTTTTGCAAAAAAAATACAACTATGACATTTGAAGAATTAAAACCAATTGTTTCGAGCATTATTGAAAAAGAAAATGTTACTCGCGATGAAAAACTAAAAGAAATTTGCCAATTATTAAGTGAGAACGTAAGTTATTATGATTGGGTAGGATTTTATTTCGCGAATCACGAAGCTAGAACTTTACATTTAGGTCCGTATGTTGGAGCTGAAACTGACCATACTGTAATTCCATTTGGAAAAGGAATTTGCGGACAAGTAGCCGAATCGAATGCTAATTTTGTAGTTCCTGATGTAAAAGCACAAGATAATTACATTGCTTGTAGTTTTACTGTGAAATCAGAGATTGTAGTTCCATTATTCGTTAACGGAATTAATATTGGACAAATTGATATCGATTCTCACGTTATAGACCCTTTCTCAGAAGCTGACGAACGCTTTTTAGAGTTTGTAAATGAACAAGTTGCAAAATTATTTTAAGTAACAAATAATCTTTAACTCTTTTTTATACATTTGTCGTGATTATAACTAACACGACTCTGGCTATTTATGGAATTTAATGTCCCAAGTTTAGAACTCCCTTTTTTTGCTAATTTATTGCTATTATTAGTTTTAGCACGTTTTTTTGGCGAAATTATGGAGCGTTTTAAACAACCTGCTATGATTGGAGAAATTTTAGCTGGTGTATTATTAGGACCTACGATTTTAAATTTCATACATCGTACCGAAGAATTAAAAGTAATTTCTGAGTTGGGAGTTTTCTTATTGGTCATTATTGCAGGTTTAGAAATTAATTTGGATGAAATTGTGAAATCAATGAAAGGTCGAAATATTGTGATTTCACTTTTAGCCTTTTTTGTTCCAATTGTTTCAGGTTTTTTTGTGGGAAGATATTTTGAATTAGATGTAATGTCAACGATATTCATAGGATTATGTGTTGCCATTACCGCTTTACCTGTTAGTATTCGAATTTTGATGGATTTAGGTAAACTAAATTCTCCAGTAGGACAAAAAATTATTTCGGTAGCCATTTTTGATGATGTAATTGCGTTAACAATTTTAGGTATTTTATTAGATATTAAAGATGTTGAGCAAACATTTGCTAACATAACTCATGCAACTTTATTAACGCTTTTAAAACTGAGTTGTTTCTTAATTTTAGTAATTGCCACCTATCGTGTTATCCGAAATGTATCAAGAGAAGAAAATTTAATAGAAAACAAACTAAACAAGATACTTTCGCTATTAAAAGGAAAAGAATCGCTTTTTGCAGTATTCTTTGTGTTCATTCTAATCTTTGCCACTATTACCGAAAGTATTGGATTGCATTTTATAATTGGAGCCTTTTTTGCTTCGATGCTAATTTCAAAAGAATTAGTTGGCGAAAAACATTTAAACACGTTTCACAACACGACTAATAGTATGGCAATGGGGTTTTTAGCTCCCATCTTTTTTGCGGGAATTGGATTAGAATTTCAATTTTCATCCATTCAAAATTATCCGTTGTTATTTGCCATCATTGCCGTTTCATTCTTTTCAAAAATAATAGGTGGATATGTTGGTGGTCGCTTTGCGCGATTAGATCATAAAATTTCGCTTGCATTAGGTTTTGGATTAAATGCCAGAGGGATTATGGAGTTAGTAATTGCAAACATTGCTTACAAGGCTGGAATTATCAATACCGAAATCTTTTCGATGTTAGTAATTATGGGACTTATTACCACATTGGCTACTCCATTTTTATTAAAAAGGGCGTTCAAATCGATTGATAAAATTGCTTAAGTTTTGAATTTGGAAAAAATAATTCCTGATTTATAATTCATAATTCACAATTATTTCTATCTTTGCACCCGAATTGCAACCATACAATTCATACATAAAAATCATTTAAAATAATATTGGCATGTACTTGACAAAAGAAACTAAAGCTGAAATCTTCGCTAAACACGGAGGAAAAGCTGAAAACACTGGATCTGCTGAAGGGCAAATCGCATTATTTACATTTAGAATTTCTCACTTAACTGAGCACTTGAAAAAAAATCGTCATGATTTTAACACGGAGCGTTCGTTAGTACTTTTAGTAGGTAAAAGAAGAAGTCTTCTTGACTACTTAAAAAAGAAAGATATCAACAGATATCGTGAGATTATTAAAGAATTAGGTATTAGAAAATAATCAACTAAAGGGGCTTTGTGCCCCTTTTTGTTTTATTTATATTGACAGAAAAAGTTTGGTTTTTCATTGGGTTACAAACAACTACACACACAACAACAACACAACTACCCATTGTTTAATTAAGAATTAAAATTTTATGATTCCAAAAGTATTCCAAGAAGTTATCGATTTAGGTGACGGAAGAAGCATCACAATCGAAACTGGAAAATTGGCCAAACAAGCAGATGGATCTGTTGTTGTTCGTATGGGCGATGCCATGTTATTAGCAACAGCAGTATCTGCAAGAACATCAAATCCTGGTGTTGATTTTTTACCTTTAACGGTTGATTATCGTGAAAAATTTGCAGCAGCAGGTCGTTTTCCTGGTGGTTTCTTCAAAAGAGAAGCACGTCCAAGCGACAGCGAAGTATTAACAATGAGATTAGTAGACCGTGTATTGCGTCCACTTTTCCCAGACGATTACCATGCTGAAACACAAGTAATGATTCAATTAATGAGTCACGACGAAAATGTAATGCCAGATGCATTAGCTGGATTAGCAGCTTCTGCAGCATTAGCAGTTTCAGACATTCCTTTTTATAACTTAATTTCTGAAGTTCGTGTAGCGCGTATCGACGGAAAATTCGTTATCAACCCAAGCAGAGAAGAATTAGAACAATCAGACATCGACATGATGATTGGAGCTTCTATGGATTCTGTTGCGATGGTAGAAGGAGAAATGAAAGAAATTTCAGAAGCAGAAATGGTAGAAGCTATCAAATTTGCTCACGAAGCTATCAAAATTCAAATTCAAGCACAAGAGCGTTTAAGAGCTGCTATTGGTTCTCCTGCTTACAGAGAATATGAAGGTGAAAAAGAAGATGAAGCTATTTACGCAAAAGTAAAAGCAGCTGCATATGACAAATGTTATGCAATTGCTCAAGAAGCTTCAGGAAAAAGCGAAAGAGGCGAAAAATTTGCTGCTGTAAAAGAAGAAGTAAAAGCTTTATTTACAGAAGAAGAATTAGCTGAAAACGGTGATTTAGTAGGGAAATATTTCTACAAAACTAATAAAGAAGCAGTTCGTAATGTAATCTTAGAAAAAGGGTTACGTTTAGACGGAAGAAAAACAACTGAAATTAGACCAATTTGGTGTGAAACTGATTATTTACCTTCTGTTCACGGTTCGTCTTTATTTACACGTGGAGAAACACAAGCTTTAGCTACGGTAACTTTAGGAACTTCAAGAGAAGCTAACCAAATAGATTCTCCATCAGAACAAGGTGAAGAAAAATTCTATTTACATTATAACTTCCCTCCTTTCTCAACGGGTGAAGCAAAACCTTTAAGAGGAACTTCAAGAAGAGAAGTAGGTCACGGAAACTTAGCTCAAAGAGCTTTAAAAAATATGATTCCTGCTGATTGTCCTTATACAATTCGTATCGTTTCTGAAGTTTTAGAATCTAACGGTTCTTCTTCAATGGCAACGGTTTGTGCTGGTACTATGGCATTAATGGATGCTGGAATTCAAATGGTAAAACCAGTTTCTGGTATTGCTATGGGATTAATTACTGATGGTGAAAAATTTGCTGTATTGTCTGATATTTTAGGAGATGAAGATCACTTAGGAGATATGGACTTCAAAGTAACTGGAACTGCTGACGGTATTACAGCATGTCAAATGGACATCAAAATTGATGGTTTACGTTATGACATCATGGAACAAGCTTTAGGTCAAGCGCGCGATGGACGTATGCATATTTTAGGAAAAATCACTGAAACTATTGCAACTCCAAGAGCTGAAGTAAAACCAAAAGCACCAAAAATCATTACAAGAACTATTCCTGGAGCTTTCATTGGAGCCTTAATTGGACCTGGTGGAAAAGTAATTCAAGAATTACAAAAAGCAACTGGAACTACTATCGTAATTAATGAAGTAGATGAGCAAGGTGTAGTTGAAATTTTAGGAACAAGTCCAGAAGGAATTGCAACTGTTTTAGCTAAAATTGACTCTATTATCTTCAAACCAGTAATGGGAGAAGCTTACGAAGTAAAAGTAATTAAAATGTTAGATTTTGGAGCTGTTGTAGAATATACACAAGCACCAGGAAACGAAGTTTTATTACACGTATCAGAGCTAGCTTGGGAAAGAACTGAAAATGTTACTGATGTAGTAAATATGGGAGATGTGTTTATGGTAAAATACTTAGGTGTTGACCCTAAAACACGTAAAGAAAAAGTGTCGAGAAAAGCACTTTTACCTAGACCTCCAAGAGAAGAAAAACCTATCGAGAAGAAAGATAAACCTCAAGGTTAATATAGTTACGTTAATTCATAAAAAGCCCCGATTTTAAATTAAAGTCGGGGCTTTTGAATTTTATTTTATTTTTTTTGTAACTTTTTTGTAACCTGTTACGTATAACTACTAGAACTTTTAAAAAGTAAGGAGAAAAATTCAATGAGACAACTTAAAATCACCAAGCAGGTTACTAATCGTGAGACTGCTTCCTTAGACAAATACCTACAAGAAATTGGAAAAGTTGACCTTATTACTGCTGACGAAGAAGTAGAATTAGCACAAAGAATTAAAGCCGGAGATCAACGCGCTTTAGAGAAATTAACAAAAGCTAATTTACGTTTCGTAGTTTCAGTAGCAAAACAATATCAAAATCAAGGACTTACACTTCCTGATTTAATTAACGAAGGAAATTTAGGATTAATTAAAGCCGCACAACGTTTCGATGAAACGCGTGGTTTCAAATTTATTTCATATGCCGTTTGGTGGATTCGTCAATCGATTTTACAAGCTTTGGCAGAACAATCTCGTATTGTACGTTTACCGTTGAATAAAATTGGTTCTATCAATAAAATCAACAAAATGTATGCCTTGTTAGAGCAATCTAATGAGCGTGCTCCTTCGGCAGAAGAAATTGCAAAAGAATTAGATATGACGGTAAATGACGTAAAAGAGTCAATGAAAAACTCAGGTCGTCACTTATCAATGGATGCTCCTTTAGTAGAAGGTGAAGATTCTAACTTATACGACGTTTTACGTTCAGGTGAATCTCCAAATCCAGATAGAGAATTAATTCACGAATCGTTACAAACAGAAATCGAAAGAGCATTAGAAACCTTAACTCCAAGAGAAGCTGATGTGGTTCGTTTATACTTCGGCTTAGGTGACCAACACCCAATGACTTTGGAAGAAATTGGAGAAACTTTCGATTTAACTCGTGAGCGCGTTCGTCAGATTAAAGAAAAAGCGATTAGAAGATTGAAACATACTTCAAGAAGTAAAATATTAAAAACTTATTTAGGTTAATTCCTAAATTACAATAACAACAGTCTAAGACTGTTCGTTTTTTGATTGATGATTGAAACTCCGGCTGATTACCGGAGTTTTATTTTTAAAAGCAACTTCAAAATTCAACATTCGTTATTCATTGTTCATTGTTGAAAACTAAAAATTTTGAATATTCAACTTGGAATTTTGAATGTTGAAATATTTTAAATATTGTACATTTGCACTTAACAACACACACTTTATAAGTTTATGAAAAACACACTTATTGCTCCATCAGTTTTGGCAGCTGATTTTGCTAATTTACAACGCGACATCGAAATGATTAATGCAAGCGAGGCCGATTGGTTTCACATTGATATTATGGATGGCGTTTTTGTTCCTAATATTTCTTTTGGAATGCCTGTTCTTGATGCCATCAATAAACATGCTAAAAAAACTATTGATGTTCATTTGATGATTGTTGATCCTGACCGATACATTGCAACATTCAAAAAATTAGGTGCTGATGTTTTAACGGTTCATTACGAAGCTTGTACGCATTTACACAGAACACTTCAAGCTATTAAAGCAGAAGGAATGAAAGCCGGTGTTGCATTAAATCCACATACCAATATAGATTTATTAGAAGATGTAATTCAGGATATTGATTTAGTTTGTATCATGAGTGTAAATCCTGGTTTTGGAGGACAATCATTTATTGAAAACACCTATTCAAAAGTAGAAAAGCTAAAAGCGTTAATCAATAGAAAAAACGCATCTACTATAATTGAAATAGATGGTGGTGTAACTAATAAAAATGCTAAACAACTAACTGATGCTGGTGCCGATGTGCTAGTCGCAGGTAGCTACGTTTTTGGAG
>NZ_JAIWOF010000156.1 GCF_020217025.1 Flavobacterium sp.
CACAGGACCCAATTGCAACTATTGCTGATTTGAAACAAATTACAAAATAATTCAAAAAAGCCTAACATTTTAAAATGTTAGGCTTTTTCATTTAATATTGATCGATTAAGTATTTTATTAAATCGGTTGTAGTTACAATTCCTACCAACAATTCTCCTTCACAAACGGGTAGTGCATGGAACTCTTTTGTAGCTAAAATTTCAGCTGCTTCTTTAATTGTTGTTTCGGGAGAGATAGCAACTATTTTTTTAGCCATTACTTGCTCCACAGTAAACATATTATATACTGTTGTATCCACAACTTCTTCGTCGTCATAAACAGCATCTGCAAAAGAAATACGCAACAAATCGGTATAACTTAACATCCCCACAATTTTATTACTATAAACTACTGGAATGTGTCTTATGTGGTACTTTTTAAACAAGCTTTCCGCTTTTGTTAAATCATCTGATAAGTTCAACTTCACTACATTTTTTGTCATGATAGTTGACACGGGCACTTTTTGTTTCATAATACCGAAATTTTAATGACATAAAGTTACTCAATATCCCAGTATAAAAACATGATAGATATCAGTATTTTAAGCTACAGAAGAAATAAAATACCTTTCATTAAAATTAATCATATGCTTAACTTTCAGGAATATAGACGGAAATTTTGACTTAAATTCATCTGGTGACTCAAAAAAGTACTCCAACAAAACCGCCACAAATTCAAATTGATTTTCATAAGCATAATCTCTTAAAAATCCAGATTCAACTAAACGTTGTTTTACTTCTGGTTTTGAAACTACTCGGAATAAATTCTGTAGTGATTCATTAAACAATACAAAAGTTGCTTTATCACTTTTAAGCGCATAAATATGAAAAGCGTGTGTAAACTCATGCAATCCTAAGTTAAGATTATCATTTGTAATATCGATTCCTTCTTTGAAATGTTTCCATGAAAAAACGATTGATTCCAATCTCGGATTGAATTCTCCTTTGTGGTAATTATCATTTTGGGAAGAATAGTAAATATCTGGATAAATAACTATTCTCTTGAAAAGAGGATTCAAATACTCGCGCATCCCAAAGGTTAACATCACATAAGTAGCTGAAATGGTTACTTTCATTTCTTCTGTTACCTCAATATCTCTTCCGTCAAAATCGTAATGAAGAATTAGTTTTGAGACACGATGTTCGAAATAGCGCTTATATTTAGGCTTTAATCGATTATAAAACTGAAAATTAGAAACTAAAATATGCTTTCTAGTATCACTTAACTTTAAAAAATTAATATTAGCAAATACTATTAGAGGTTTTTTATAATTTCGGAGATAAACGATTTCGGCTACATAAAATGCAAAGGTAAAAAATATTGCAGCAAAAGGCGCTACCACTATAAACATACCGATATAATCGGCTAAAAATAATTCGTGTTCTACAGGTGGTGGATTCATTTATTTGAGACTATCTTACAAATAACGTAAAAATAATGTGTTTAAAAAAAATAAACGTCAAGAAATCTTGACGTTTATTTGTGACCTCGGCAGGGTTCGAACCTGCAACCCTCAGAGCCGAAATCTGATATTCTATCCAGTTGAACTACGAAGCCTTTTTTAAGATAAAAGAGCAAAGAAGAAAAATAAAGACCTCAATCTTTGCTCTTTTATCTTTGTTCTTTCTTCTTATTTAAACTAATAATTTCTTTACAATTCCAGAAATTACTTTTCCTTCTGCTTGTCCTCCAATTTGAGCTGTTGCTAATCCCATGACTTTACCCATTGAAGCAATCCCTGAAGCACCAGTTTCTGTAATGATTTTAGCAATGATTGCTTCTACTTCAGATTCTGATAACTGAGCTGGTAAAAACTTCTCAATTACAGCAATTTGAGCTAATTCTGGCTCTGCTAAATCAGGACGGTTTTGCGTTGTGAAGATTTCAGCACTATCCTTACGCATTTTAACTAATCGTTGTAACATTTTGATTTCTTGATCTTCTGACAAACCATCTCCTGCTCCAACTTCTGTTTTAGCTAAAATAATTGCCGATTTAATAGCTCTTAGTGCTTCTAAAGCTACACTATCTTTTGCTTTCATGGCTTCTTTCATGTGATCCATGATTTTTGCTTCTAAACTCATATTGTATTTTTTTATTTATTGTAGTTGATTTATGTCCAAACCCTAAAAATAGGTTTTGCAAACATAGTGCAAAGGTAATAAAAAAACCCGAAAATTGCTCTTCGGGTTCCTTTGGGTAGGTTAGTTTGTTGTAGATTTAATCTACATTATCATGTAGGAAAGAATTGTTTGAACGTAATTGAATATCGTCGTTACTATCTGTTCCTAAAGACATTCTAGATTGATTACTAGCTGTGTTTGGTGTAGATGTTACATCAAACCCCATTCTTTTATATGCAGGAACTCTTTCAAACTCATCAATTTGCGAAGCGCTGTTGTTGAATTTATGATTGAATTCTTTCATTTTTCTTTTACGTTCCTCAGCTCTGAATTTTAATGTTTCTTCGATTGACATTTCTAAAGGCGACGTGTTATCTAATTGAGCCGCATCTTCAAACTTTTGAACATTGGTTTTCATAGTGAAGTTCAATTCCTCATCTACTGGTTCGTTAACCACTTCGACAGGTTTAGAAGCCACTAATTCTTCTTCTTTTTCTAAGTAATCTTCTAACGAATATTTGATAATTCCGTTTTGATTTACTTCCGTAACTGGAACCACATTAATTGGATCTTTCACTTCCATTTGACGTGTTTCTGGAGTTAACTCAAAAACAATAGTACTCTCTTGAGTTACTTCTTTTACTTCCTCTTTTGTAGCAAATAAATCGAATGAAAAACTGATTTCTTCTTCTTTAGCTACTACAAATTCAGGATCTTTTACTTCGATTTCTCTGATTTGTGGTGTGATAATTTCGAATGTTGGCGCTACATTTGGTGTAATTACCTCAAATTGAACGTCAATATTTTTAATTAATTCAGAAGTTGGCACTAAATCCATTGCTGGAGCTACTGGAGTATGAATTTCAAACTTTGGCTCCTCAACTTCTTCCTCTAAAGTGAAAACTATTTTTTGCTCTACCACTTCGTCACAAATAGGATTGATGATATCCGCTTTAATTTCTTCTACTTTTGGAGTTTCAAAAATCGGGTTATTTACCGTAATATTTGAAGCTGCTTTATTCATTAATTCGTGAACAATTTTTTGTTCGTCTTCTAATGAATGAATAATTTTCTTTGGTTCTGTATTTACGATTTCAGCTTGTTGCTCAATGTTAAAACCTGTAGCGATAACTGTTACCGAAATAGCCTCACCTAAAGCTTCCTCCTCACCAACACCCATAATGATGTTTGCATTGTAACCCGCTTCAGACTGAATGAAATCATTGATTTCTCCGATTTCATCGATTGTAATTTCGTTCGCTTCATCAGTTCCAGAAACGATTAACAACAACACGTTTTTAGCACCTGTAATTTTATTATCGTTCAATAATGGAGAATCTAAAGCGCTTGAAATGGCTTGTTTTGCTCTATCTGAACCAGCAGCAGTTGCCGAACCCATGATTGCTGTTCCGCTATTTGACAATACGGTTTTAGCATCTTTAAGGTCGATATTTTGTGTATAGTGGTGTGTAATTACTTCAGCAATTCCTCTTGATGCAGTTGCTAATACTTCATCCGCTTTAGAGAAACCTGCTTTGAAACCTAAGTTTCCGTATACTTCACGTAATTTATTATTATTGATAACGACTAAAGAATCTACTTGTTTGCGTAAACGTTCTACTCCAGCTAACGCTTGCTCAGAGCGAACTTTTCCTTCAAATTGAAAAGGAATCGTAACAATACCTACTGTTAAAATGTCGCGCTCTTTTGCCAATTGCGCAATTACAGGAGCGGCACCCGTTCCAGTTCCTCCACCCATTCCTGCGGTGATGAAAACCATTTTGGTGTTGCTGTCCAACATTTTTTCAATTTCGGCAATACTTTCAATAGCAGACTGTTGACCTACTTCAGGATTAGCACCAGCTCCTAAACCTTCTGTTAAGCTAACACCTAACTGAATTTTATTTGGCACAGGACTGTTTTGTAATGCCTGAGAATCAGTATTACAAACTACAAAATCAACACCTTTAATACCTTGTTTAAACATGTGGTTAATGGCATTGCTACCTCCACCACCAACGCCAATCACTTTGATTACGTTTGACTGGTTTTTAGGCAAATCGAATGAAATGTTTCCAAATTCTGACATAGTATCTCCTTTTATTCTGCGTTATCTAAAAATTCTTTAATCTTATCAATGTATTTATCAAAAAACGAACGTTTGATTTTATCATCAGTTGTTTCGTGCTTGATAGGTTGAGTTGCTTTTGGCTCCTCTTTTTCTTCCTCAACAATTGGCTCTTCAACCACTGCTTGAGGGCGAACCACCACTGGCTCTTCTTTTTTCATTTCTACAAACGGAGTAGCACTTTTGGTATTATTTCTAATACTATTCATTACTAATCCAACCGCCGTAGCATATAATGGACTTGACAATTCTTCGTCTGAATCTCCTGCTAAATGTTCGTTTGGATAACCAATTCTAGTATCCATTCCAGTAATGTATTCAACCAATTGTTTGATGTGTTGCAATTGCGCTCCACCTCCAGTTAATACAATACCTGCAATTAGTTTTTTCTTAGGATCTTCGTGTCCGTATAATTTAATTTCAGCATATACTTGTTCAATGATTTCCACAACTCTAGCGTGAATAATTTTTGACAAGTTTTTCAACGAAATTTCTTTTGGTTCTCTTCCTCTTAATCCTGGAATAGAAACAATTTCGTTGTCTTTATTTTCTCCCGGCCAAGCAGAACCAAAACGAGTTTTCAATAACTCCGCTTGTTTTTCGATGATTGAACATCCTTCTTTAATATCTTCCGTAATCACGTTTCCTCCGAAAGGAATAACAGCTGTATGACGAATGATTCCATCTTTAAAAATGGCTAAATCAGTTGTTCCACCACCTATATCAATTAAAGCAACTCCTGCTTCTTTTTCCTCCTGACTCAATACTGCATCAGCCGAAGCTAATGGTTCAAGTGTTAATCCAGATAATTCTAATCCGGCACTTTTGATACATCTTCCTAAATTGCGAATCGATGCTGCTTGCCCAACTACTACGTGAAAACTAGATTCTAATCTTCCACCGTACATTCCTATAGGCTCTTTAATTTCGGCTTGACCGTCGATTTTAAATTCTTGTGGCAAGACGTGAATAATTTCTTCACCTGGCAACATCGCTAATTTATGAACTTGTCCAATTAACGTATCAATATCAGCATCACCAATTACTTCTTCTGCATTTGGGCGACTGATGTAATCGCTATGTTGAATACTTCGGATGTGTTGTCCAGCAATACCCACCACAACATCATTAATTTTATAACCTGAATCGTTTTCAGCATCGGTAACTGCTTGCTGAATCGATTGAATGGTTTGCGTAATATTATTTACAACACCTCTGTGAACACCTAAACTTTTTGATTTTCCTATTCCTAGAATCTCAAGCTTACCGTATTCATTCTTCTTCCCTATCATCGCTACAATCTTAGTTGTACCGATGTCTAATCCTACTGCAATGTTGTCTTTGTTCATAACTTCTTCTATTTCTTACAAACCACTTGTTGTGTAAACATCAAGTTTACTTCTTTATAATTTTTAATCAATGTATCTTTAATAGCATGATGGTAAAAAGCTTTGTAATTCTTAAACTTTCTTTCCACATTTTTTGGTTGCCCAAATACTATTTTGTAATCATAACTTCTGTTGGTTAACACCACATTTCCAGAAGGCATAATCTTAGCAGCCGTAATGTTTTTGCTTAAAAAATCATCTTTTTTGATTTCGTTAAACAACTTCAAAAATGGCTTACAATTTTCTTCACTTATTGCGCCGACAACCAGCGGAACACGTGCTGAAAAATTCTCCGACAATGACATCCTATCTCCTTTTGAATCAAGATAGTAACTATCAGCATCAGTAATAACTCTTACGATTGGGGTCTTTTGAGTAATACGCGTATTTAGAAATCCGTCTACTGTTGAAAAAACTTGAGCTTTTTCAATCATCTCGTGATCATCGAGAACAGTTTCTAAAGTATTCAAATCTACTTTATCTTTTTGTATTGATGAAGTACCTCCTAAATTTTGTATTAACAAGTTATTAACCATTTCATGTGTTAAAAACATATTCTCATTCGACTCAAATTTGATATCTATCTTACTGATTTTACGCTGACTATTTCTCTTTGACGAAAAAGAGTACAGGAAAATCATAGCAAAAATGATTAACACCAATCGAATAGTATGCCAATTAATTCTTCTCATGAAGCGCTTTTTTTAGGTCTTTTACTAACTCACCAATGTCGCCCGCACCTATCGTTACAAACACATCAGCATCTGAATTTTCAAAAGCAGTGAACAACTCGTCTTTGCTGACTAATTTCTTATTTGGATTGCTAATTTTATTCAACAACCAAGTCGAATTTACACCTTCCATTGGCAACTCGCGAGCCGGATAAATTTCCAATAATAAAATCTCGTCGAATTGACTTAAACTTTCTGCAAAACCATCTACAAAATCTTTTGTTCTACTGAACAAATGTGGTTGAAAAGCTGCAATTATTTTTTTACCCGGATACAATTCACGAACCGCTTGATGCACTGCATTAATTTCCGTTGGATGATGTGCATAATCATCTATATAAACTAATTTTTCTTCTCTGATTTGGAAAGAAAAACGTCTTCTTACTCCTTTAAAACTTGCTAATGCTGCAATGATTTTTTCATTGGAAACGCCATAAGATTTAGCCATTGCAAAAGCTAATAATGCGTTAGTCAAATTATGATGACCTGGCAAACCAAATTTTACATTTTTAACTACTTCGGTTGGAGTTTTCACATCGAATACATAAAACCCGTTTTCTATTCGGATGTTTTGAGCAGAAAAATCAGCATCATTGTTAACTCCGATAGTATTTCCTTCTAGTGGTAATCCTTTGATTAAGTATAAATTTTCGCTTGGCGTTTTGGCTGCAAATTCTCTGAATGATTCCTCAATACTAGCCGCATCTCCATAAATATCTAAATGGTCCGCATCCATTGAAGTAACGCAAGAAACATTAGGATGTAAATGCAAGAACGAACGATCAAATTCATCTGCTTCCACTACCGTAACTGTTTTTCCTGAACCGATTAAATTGGAATTATAGTTCTCCACAATTCCACCTAAAAAAGCGGTAACATCTACGCCACTTTCATATAAAACGTGACCTAAAATGCTTGAAGTTGTTGTTTTTCCATGCGTTCCAGCTACTGCAAAACAATACGTGTCTTTTGTAATGATTCCTAAAACTTCAGCACGCTTTTTAATAGTAAATCCTCTTTCGATGAAATAATTCCATTCGGAATGCGAAACTGGAACGGCTGGCGTTACGATTACTAATGTATTTTCAACATAGAAATCGGTTGGAATTAAATTGATATTATCTTCAAAATGAATTTCTAAACCGATTGCTTGTAATTCATCTGTTAACTGCGTTGGTGTTTTGTCGTAACCCACTACTTTTTTTCCAATGTATTGAAAATAGCGAGCAAGAGCACTCATTCCGATACCTCCGATGCCGATGAAATAAACGTTATGTATTTGATTTAGATTCATTTCTTTAGTTAAATTGTTTAACTGTTAATTTGTTTAGTTGATTAGCTTAACTATTTCTTCAACAATATCTTTTGTTGCGTTTGGTTTGGCTAATTTCTTTATGTTTTGACTTAATTCAGCTTGTTTGCTTTCGTTTGAAATTAAATCAGAAAAAACCGTTTCAAATTGCGTTTCTAATTCTGATTCTCTTATCAAAATTGCTCCGTTTTTATCTGAAATTGCTTTAGCGTTTTTGGTTTGATGATCTTCGGCAACGTTTGGTGATGGAATAAAAATCGTTGGTTTTCCTACAATACACAATTCCGAAACGGATGATGCTCCTGAACGCGAAATTACAACATCCGCAGCAGCGTAAACCAAATCCATTCTATCAATAAATGCTACTACCTGAACGTTTTCTTTTTCATTATATTTTGTGTAATCGTTCAAATATAATTTTCCGCATTGCCAGATGATTTGAATGTTTTGACTCAATAGAAAATCCAATTCTTTTTCAATCAATTGGTTGATTCTTCTAGCACCTAAACTTCCGCCTAAAACCAACAATGTTTTTTTATTTGCATCTAATTTAAAATAAGCGATAGCTTCACTTTTGCTTGCTTCGTTAATCAAATCTTGACGCACTGGATTTCCAGTTAAAATCATTTTATCTTTTGGAAAAAATCGTTCCAAATTTTCGTAAGCCACACAGATTTTATTTGCTTTTTTAGCCAATAATTTATTCGTTATTCCAGGATACGAATTTTGCTCTTGAATTACCGTTGGAATACCCAACATCGAAGCCACTTTCAAAACGGCACCGCTGGCAAAACCTCCCGTTCCAATTACAACATCAGGTTTAAAATTTTTGATAATTCGGAATGAATTCCACATACTTGAAAGCAGTTTGAATGGAAACATCGCGTTATCTAAAGTTAATTTTCGTTGAATTCCCGAAATCCACAATCCTTTAATCGCATAACCCGCTTGAGGCACTTTTTGCATTTCCATTTTATCTTTGGCACCTACAAAAAGAAACTCCGCTTCAGGAAAACGAGATTTTAATTCGTTCGCAATCGCAACGGCTGGATAAATATGTCCGCCAGTTCCGCCTCCGCTTATTATGAATCTTGGTTTTTTCATTATTTTTTATTTAAAACTGCGTTCATTGGATTTTGTCCGTTTACTAGCACATCTCCGTTTTCATCTTCGATTAAAGATTCTCTAATCGAACTTTTAATATCGTTTATTTTTTGCTGATTTTCATCGGCATCTTTCTCTTCATTCAAAGCCACTTGCGCATCGATAATTTGCTGTAAAGCCTCATCACGTTTGCGTTTTTCCTCTAAATCTAGTGCTACTTCTTCTTCTTTCTTGGTAACACTTAAAATAATTCCGACAGCAATACATGTCATCCAAATCGAAGTTCCTCCGCTACTAATCAAAGGTAAAGGTTGACCTGTTACTGGCAATAATTCTACGGCAACTCCCATATTCACAAATGCTTGGAATATGATTGGGAATCCGAGCCCGATGATTAATAATTTTCCGAATAAACTCGAAGCTTTTTGAGCATTGATTACAAATCGAATTAACAATAATAAATACAATCCGATAATCGTTAAAGCACCCACCAATCCCCATTCTTCAACAATAATTGCAAAAATAAAATCGGAAGAAGATTGAGGTAAGAAATTTTTCTGAACACTTTTTCCTGCTCCTAATCCAATTACTCCACCAGAAGCGATAGCGATTTTTGCTTTTTCAATTTGGTAATCATCTTCATTTGGCGTGTCTTTTGTAAAACGCTCGATACGATTTTCCCAAGTATTTACACGACTAAAAAACTTATTATCTGGAAAAGCTTTTGCTAATAATATAAACAACAACATGGCTGAAACTCCCATCGCTAAAACATATCCCAAATATTTTAAAGGATATTGTCCGATAAAAATTAACATGCAAATCATCGCAAAAATTAAGGCTGTTGTTGAAAAATTGGCAGGTAAAATCAACACTAAAACTCCTCCAACAGGCACCCATAGTTCTAAAAATGATTCCTTAAACGAATATACTTTATCGCTAACTTTTGCTAAATAGCGCGCTACATAAACCATTATAACAATAAATGCCAAAGTAGAAGTTTGAAAACTTACTCCCACAAATGGAATTTGAATCCAACGACTGGCATTTGCTCCACCAATTTCTGTTCCTTTAAACAATGTGTAAACCAACAATAAGGCTACTAAAGGAATTCCAAAAATAGACAAGGCTTTGAAGTAATGATAGGGCATTTTGTGAATCCAATAAATGATTCC
>NZ_JAIWOF010000157.1 GCF_020217025.1 Flavobacterium sp.
AAACCCCAACAAAACATGGATAGCATGTTTAATTAAATGTCCGATTGTAGTTCCGTTTCCAATAACGTAAACCAAATTAGTACTAGCACTATATACAGGCAAAAAAGAGACCAAAGCCAATAGAAAAACTATGGCCCAAATGGTTTTATCTCCTCGTATTTTACCAATGATATCAAACATTTTTATGCGTTATTATAAATTATAAATGGCTTGTTTGAATTGTTTTCCTCTGTCTTCGTAGTTTTCGAATAAATCGAAACTTGCACATGCTGGTGATAACAAAACGCTATCTCCTTTTTCAGCTAAACGTTGCGCCAATTGAACTGCTTCAGACATAGAAGTGGTTTCTACCATCACATCAACTACATTATTAAATGCGTTAATGATTTTTGTATTATCAACACCCAAACAAACGATAGCTTTAACTTTTTCACGAACTAATGGCATTAATTCATCATAATCATTTCCTTTATCAACACCACCTACAATCCAAACAGTTGGAGTATTCATACTATCTAAAGCATAAAAAACCGAATTTACATTCGTAGCTTTAGAATCGTTAATATATTGTACCCCTTGAATTTTCAATACTTTTTCTAATCGATGCTCTACTCCTTGGAAATTAGTCAAACTTTCTCTGATGGTTTGTTTTCTAATGTTCAACAATTGTGCTACAGCTGTTGCTGCCATTGCATTTTTAATATTGTGTTTTCCTTCTAGTGCTAGTTCGTTGATTGGCATAGTAAATGATTCGTTTTTAATGGTACTATTGATGTTGTTATCTTCTATATATCCTCCGTCGTTTTCAGGTTTTCCTGCTAATGAAAAAGGAACTTTATTTGCTTTAATCTTGTTGTTTTTTAACCAATTTTGAATCGCTTCATCTTCATTGTCATATATCAAATAATCGGTTTCTGTTTGATTTTTTGTAATTCTGAACTTAGAATTGATGTACAAATTGTAATCGTAATTGTATCTATCTAAATGGTCTGGACTGATATTTGTAATAATCGCGATGTGTGGCTTGTAATTGATGACACCGTCTAACTGAAAACTACTCAACTCTAACACATAAATATCGTGCTTGTTTTCGGCCACTTGCCAAGCGAAGCTTTTTCCAATATTTCCCGCTAATCCAACATTCAAACCACCTTGTTTTAACAAATGATAGGTTAAAAGCGTTGTCGTTGTTTTTCCGTTGCTTCCTGTGATTCCAACCGTTGTTGCATCCGTAAATTGAATAGCAAACTCGATTTCAGAAATCACTGGAATTCCTTTTTCGATTAGCTTTTTAACAATCGGTGCTTTTTCGGGAATTCCTGGACTCTTCATTACTACATCAGCATTCAGGATTAATTCTTCTGTATGCTTTTCATCTTCCCAAGCGATTCCATTAATGGTAAGAACTTCTTTGTAATTTTCTTTTATTTTTCCAAAATCTGATACAAAAACATCGTATCCTTTTTTCTTTCCTAAAATGGCGGTTCCTACTCCACTTTCGCCTCCGCCTAAAACTACCAGTCGCATCTTATCTTAATTTTAAAGAAACCAGTGAGAAAATCGCTAATAGAATTCCGACAATCCAAAAACGCGTTACGATTCTACTTTCGTGATAACCTTTTTTCTGATAGTGGTGGTGCAATGGTGACATTAGGAAAATTCGTCTTCCTTCGCCGTATTTCTTTTTGGTGTATTTGAAATAACTCACTTGAATCATAACCGATAAATTTTCAGCTAAGAAAATTCCGCAGATAACTGGAATTAATAATTCTTTACGAATTGAAATGGCAATTACAGCGATGATCCCACCTATCGTTAAACTTCCTGTATCTCCCATGAATACTGATGCTGGATAAGCATTATACCAAAGAAATCCAACTAAAGCTCCAACGAAAGCAGCGATGTAAACCGTCATTTCACCAGAATTGGGTATGTACATGATATTCAAATAATCCGAAAAAATAATGTTTCCTGAAACGAACGTGAATAATCCGAGCGTTAATACCGAAATTGCAGAAGTTCCTGCGGCTAAGCCATCTATTCCGTCGGTTAAATTGGCTCCGTTTGAAACGGCTGTGATAATTAAAATTACCATTGGAATGAAAATCAACCAAGCGTAATCTTTGTAATTATCGCCCATGAACGATAAAACTTCAGCATAATCGAATTCGTTATTCTTGAAAAACGGAATGGTAGTTGCCGTTGATTTTTCTTCTAAATCGGCTGGTTTTATATTGTTTTCGATTTTTATTCTTGATGCCATTGTATCTTTTCTAACAGTTACATCTGGACTCAAATACAAAACGGTTCCAACAATTAGCCCTAAACCAACTTGCCCAATAACTTTGAAAATCCCTTTTAAACCTTGTTTGTCTTTCTTGAAAATTTTGATATAATCATCAATAAAACCGATAGTTCCCATCCAAAGTGTGGTCATTATCAATAAAACAATGTAAATATTATTCAACTTCGCCAATAACAAAACTGGAATTAAAGTCGCCAAAATGATGATGATTCCACCCATTGTTGGGGTTCCGGCTTTTGCAGTTTGTCCTTCTAAACCAAGCTCACGAACCGTTTCACCTACTTGCTGATTTCTCAAATAGTTGATGATTTTTTTTCCGTAAATCGTAGCAATTAACAACGACAAAATAAAAGCTAATGCCGAGCGAAAAGTAATGTATTGAAACACTCCTGCTCCAGGAACATCAAAGGCTTTGTCTAAGTATTGAAAGATGTAATATAACATAGTTTAAAAGTTTATGTGTTTAAAAGTTTAAAAGTTGGCTCTTGAAAACTTTACTGCTACTATTTATTCAATTGTTTTAATAACTCAGTTACTATTTTTAAATCGTCGAAATCGTGACGAACTCCGTTAATTTCTTGATACGTTTCATGACCTTTTCCTGCGATAAGAATAATATCGTTTGGATTTGCTAATTGACAAGCGGTTTTTATGGCTTGTTTTCTATCTAAAATCGAAACTGTTTTCTTGAAATCTTGAGATTCTACTCCTTTTTCCATTTCTTCAATAATCGTTTCTGGATTTTCGGTTCTTGGATTATCGGATGTAAAAATGGCTTTGTCACTCATTGATGAAGCGATGTTGGCCATAATTGGTCTTTTCGTTTTATCTCGATCACCACCACAACCCACAACTGTTATTAATTGTTCGTTTTTAGTGCGAATATCTTCTATCGTTTTTAATACATTTTCCAATGCGTCTGGTGTGTGAGCGTAATCTACAATTGCTGTGATTTTAGAATCGGAAACAATAAATTGAAAACGTCCAGAAACACTTTCTAATTCAGAAAGTAAGCGTAATGCTTCTGTCTTTTCGATTCCTAATTCAACTGCTACTCCGTAAATGGCTAATAAATTATAAGCGTTGAATGAACCAATTAATTTCACCCAAACTTCATTATCGTTGATTTTTAATAATAATCCTGATAATTGATTTTCTAAAATTTGCGCTTTGTAATCTGCATATGATTTTAAAGCGTAGGTTAATTTCTTAGCTTTTGTATTTTGCAACATTACCAAACCGTTTTTATCGTCGATATTGGTAATTGCAAAAGCTGATTTTGGTAAATTATCAAAGAATGATTTTTTTACATCTCTGTATTCAGCAAACGTATTATGGTAATCTAAATGATCGTGTGATAAATTGGTAAAAACGCCACCTTCAAAACGTAAGGCTTCCGTTCTTTTTTGATGAACACCGTGCGAAGAAACTTCCATAAAGCAAAATTCGCAACCTTCTTGCACCATCAAATCTAAATACTTGTTAATCGTTAAAGAATCTGGAGTGGTATGCGTTGCTTTGAATTCTTGCTCGTCAACCATAATTTTTACGGTTGATAACAAACCAACTTTATAACCTGCTTTTTTGAATAATTGATATAATAATGAAGCGATTGTAGTTTTACCATTCGTTCCTGTTACACCAACTAATCTGATATTTTCTGAAGGATTTTCGTAGTAATTAGCTGCTAAAAAAGCCAACGCTTCGTTAGAATCTTTTACTTTAATATAAGTAACGCCGTTTACAATTACACTTGGGAATTCTTCACAAATTACCGCAATAGCACCAAGACTTAGTGCTTTTTCAATATAATCATGACCATCAGAAAGTGTTCCTCTAATCGCTACGAAAACATCGTTCAATTCAATTTTTCTCGAATCGAATTCAATTTTTGAAACAGTAATATCGGTAGCTCCATGAACTGCTTCAATGTGTACTTTATATAATATGTCTTTTAATTGCTTCACGATAATTCGATTATGATAGTTTGATTTTTGTTAAAAGCTTGTCCTGATGTTAGTGATTGTTTTTTCACTCTTCCCACACCAATAACTTTTACTTTTAATCCTAAATTTTCTAATAAAGCCACAGCGTCCATTCCGTCCATTCCTTTTACATTTGGCACAATTCGCTCCTCTTTTTCTACTTTTTTATAATACTCTGAATAGTTTTTTTCTTGAGAAACTACTTTAGCATCGATGTTTTTTACATGATTTGTTGATGGAGAATCAGTAAATATTTTTTGTGCGATTCTTTTAAAAACAGGTCCAGCAACATCCGCTCCGTAATATCCAGCAGCAACATTTGGTTTATGAACTACTACAATACAAGAATATTTAGGTTCGTCTGCTGGAAAATATCCAACAAAAGAAGAAGCATAATACAATTGCGACTTATCTTTATAATTCACCTGAGCCGTTCCTGTTTTTCCAGCCATTGAGAAATCTTTGGAATACAATTTAGAACCTGTTCCTTTCTTAACAACATTTTCCAAAACGGCATGAACTTTATCTAAAGTTTCTTGTGAACAGATTTTAGGATTGATAACTTGTGTATCAAATTTCTTAATGGTTTTATTCCACTCTTTGATTTCGCTAACGAAAATTGGTTTTACCATTACTCCATCATTAGCAACTGCGTTGTATAAAGTCAAAGTTTGCAATGGTGTAACGGATAATCCATAACCAAAAGCCATCCATGGTAATGCTACTCCCGACCAACGATTCGTTCCTGGCTGAGGAATAACTGGAATTCCTTCTCCTTTTATTGGTAAACCAAGAGGTTTGTTCAATCCATAACTATTGATTCTATCTACAAATTGTTTTGGATTATTTTTATAGCTTTCATACACCGATTGTACTAAAACGGTATTTGAAGAAAGTTCAAAACCTCTTGCTAAAGAAATCTTCCCATAACCTCCTTTATGTGAATCTCTTACTCTTCTTCCGTAATATTGAATTTCGCCACCAAAAGAATTATAAACCGTTCCCGTATCTGCTTTTTTATCATCTAAAACCGCAATCAAATCCATCAACTTGAATGTCGAACCTGGTTCTTGAGACTCTTTAATAGCAAAATTATCTTTCTCATAATAAGAACCATCTTCAGCTCTTCCCAAATTTGAGATGGCTTTAATTTGACCTGTTTTGGTTTCCATTACCACTACACAACCATGATCAGCGCTGTAATATTCCAATTGTTTTAATAAAGCATGATGCGCGATATCTTGAATGTAAACATCAATTGTAGAAATAATATCGTAACCATCTTGTGGCTCTTTTTCATTTATATCATTAATAGGCTTCCACTGATTTTTTGCAATTTTTTGCATCATTCTGTGGCCATTTTTCCCATTCAAATAATCGCGAAAAGCGTACTCTAAACCTTTACCATCCTCGTTTGATCGTTCGTAACCTATGGTTCTTTTTGCTACTAATCCGATTGGATGCTCTCTAACAATTTCTTGTTCAATAATCAATCCGCCTTTGTTTGCTCCTTTATTAAATAATGGAAATGATTTCAAACGCATTTGCTCGGTATAACTCAACTTTTTTGCGATGAATAAATAGCGACTTTTGTTAGCGCGTGCTTTTTGTAATTTTGCTTGATAATGCCCAGATGATTTTCCAAACATCACAGCAAGCGAATCCGAAAGCGCTTGAATATTTTCTTTAAAAAGTTCCGATGAAGGCGCCACAGCATCAAAATAAATAGAATATTCTGGAATTGATGTAGCTAATAAACTTCCATCTGCTGAATACACATTTCCTTTATTTGCAGGGATAGTAAAATTCTTAACAGTTCTTTCTTTTGCTAATTTTCGGTAATAAGGTCCTTCAACCCATTGAATATTGTTGAGTTTTACCAAAATAAAGACAGCCATCATGAAAAACATGAAAGCTACAAAATACATGCGGTACGATATTTTTTTATCTTCTACTGCCATATTTTTAATTTATCCCAAAAACTGTTTTTATTTTCTTTACTTTCAACAACTATCTTCACAGGTGGCACTTCTGATGGAAAGATTTCACGTGTTTCCATTTTTTTTGCCACTGTAGATTCCATTTTTAACTTCATCAATTCAGAACGACGGTCTACAAATTCAGAACGCAATTCTTTTACTTGATTCGTTAATTCGGTAATTCGGTAATTTTTTGCATCGTATTGATGATTGTTTGCAATAGCCATCATTCCTAAGATTACCAAAAAAACGATGAATTTCCAGTTCTTAAGAGCGTCATCACTTATAAGAAATTTTGCTTTTAGTAAACTGTAGATTCCGTCTTTCATGTACTGCTATATTTTTTCTGCTACTCTTAGTTTTGCACTTCGTGCTCTGTTGTTTGATGCTATTTCCTCTTCTGTAGGAACAATTAATTTTTCAATAATCTTGAAAGGAACTTTAAAATTTCCGAAGAAATCTCTTTCGGGTTCTCCTTCAAACATGCCGTTTCGCATGTAACGTTTTACCAATCTGTCTTCAAGTGAGTGATACGAGATAACACTCAGTCGACCTCCAGGTTTCAGAATCTCTAACGATTGTTCTAAAAACTCTTTCAACACATCCATTTCCTGATTGACTTCAATACGAATGGCTTGGTATATTTGAGCTAAAATTTTATTACTCTTATGACCAGGTAAAAATTTCGCTAATACTTTTTTTAATTCGTCCGAATTTCGGATTTCTTTATCTTTTCGAGCGGTTACGATTACATTTGCCATCGCTCTGGCGTTTTTCAATTCACCATAATCAAACAAAACTCTTGCAATATCTTGTTCATCGTATTCGTTTACTACGTGATACGCACTGATATCGCCTTTTTGATTCATTCGCATATCCAATTCGGCATCAAATCGGGTTGAAAAACCTCTTTCGGCTACATCAAATTGGTGTGATGAAACGCCTAAATCAGCCAAAATTCCATCAACTTGCTTGATTCCGTGGAAACGTAAAAAACGTTTTATGAATCTGAAATTCTCATTAATTAAAGTAAAACGCTCGTCGTCAATTGCATTTTTTAAAGCATCTAAATCTTGGTCAAAAGCGAATAGTTTCCCTTTTTCTCCCAAACGACTCATAATTTCTCTGGAGTGACCGCCACCACCAAAAGTAACATCCACATACACACCATCAGGATGAATATTCAATCCATCAACTGTTTCTTTTAACAATACTGGATTATGATATTCCATCTTCGTCGTCATTAAAATTACCCATTACCTCTTCTGCCAAATCTGCGAAATCACCCACAGCGTTTTCAATCGCATTTTCATATTTATCTTTATCCCAAATCTCAATGATATTGATAGCTGAATTCAACACAATATCTTTATCAATTTGAGCAAAAACCACTAAATCTTTCGGAATTAAAAGTCGTCCTGTTGCATCAATCTCTATCATTTTAACTCCTGCTGTAAATCTTCTGATAAAATCGTCATTCTTTTTATTGAAACGATTTAGTTTATTGATTTTCAACATCGTTTTATTCCATTCCGCCATTGGAAATAATTCCAAACAAGATTGAAAAACCGAACGTTTCAACACGAAACCTTCCTCTAAAGAACCCAATTGTTTCTTTAGCGACGTAGGTAGCATCAGCCTTCCTTTGGCATCCACTTTACACTCGTATGTTCCGATTAATGTTTTCAACTTTTCTTTTCGATTAGAATATGGACAAATTTAGAAAAATTTTACCACTTTTTACCACAAACTACCACTTTGTTAATAAGTTTTTGGATTTCAAAACTCGATTTTCCACTTTTAACAAAACATTATTTGCAAAATCAATATTTCAGAAGAATTTAACCATTAAAACCGACCAATGTCTTTTTTTGTATTTTTATTAAAATTTGAATAAAATTGTTGATAACTAACATTTTACAATTCTCAAAATCCAAAAAATATCTGTGATATTTTTTTCTTTACTTTCTTCAATAAAATAGTATATTTGTCAATCATTAGAACTAATACCTTAAGTGGAATTTATGTTAAAAAAAGAAAAAAAATACACCTATTTTGAAGCTGGCGAAGGAACCCCAATAATCATTCTTCATGGTTTAATGGGCGGCTTGAGTAATTTTGATGGTGTAGCTAATTTTTTTCCTCCCAAAGGATACAAAGTGGTGATTCCTGAATTGCCTATTTACACACAAAATATTTTAAAAACCAACGTCAAAGCCTTTTCAAAATTTGTTAAAGATTTTATTGTTCACAAAGGATTTGACCAAGTAATTCTTGTTGGAAATTCACTAGGCGGACACATTGGATTGTATTTTACTAAAATGTATCCTGACCTTGTAAAAGCTTTAGTAATTACAGGAAGCTCAGGTTTATATGAAAGCGGAATGGGTGAAAGTTACCCAAAACGCGGTGATTACGAATACATCAAAAAGAAAGCGCAAGACGTTTTTTATGATCCAGAAATAGCAACAAAAGAAATTGTTGACGAAGTTTTTGCAACGGTTAATGATAGAATCAAATTGATTAAAACCTTAACGATTGCTAAGAGCGCTATTCGTCATAACATGGCAAAAGATTTACCAAAAATGACTACTCCAACTTGTATTATTTGGGGAAGAAATGATAAGGTAACGCCGCCAAATGTAGCTGAAGAGTTTGATAAATTATTACCCAATTCAGAATTGTTTTGGATTGATAAATGTGGGCATGCTGCCATGATGGAGCATCCAGAAGAGTTCAATCAAATTTTGTTTGATTGGTTACAAAAGAAGAATTTATAATAGTTCCCCTTTTTGGGGAATTTTATTTTATAGCCTATGAAAATTAATACCGCCGAATTCGTAATTAGTAATTCAGAAGTAGACAAATGTCCAAAAGACCGCTTACCTGAATACGCTTTTATTGGTCGTTCCAATGTTGGAAAATCATCATTGATTAACATGTTGACGAACCATAAAAATTTGGCAAAGACCTCATCAAAGCCAGGAAAAACCCAGTTAATCAATCACTTTAAAATCAACAACAATTGGTTTTTAGTGGATTTACCAGGTTATGGTTATGCCCGAGTTTCTAAGAAAACCAAAGCGGTTTTTCAACAATTTATTATGGATTATTTTGAGCAAAGAGAGCAATTGGTTTGCGCCTTTGTTTTAATCGATATTCGTTTAGAAGCTCAAAAAATCGATTTGGAATTCATGGAATATTTGGGTGAAAGCGAAATTCCGTTTGCCATTATTTTTACCAAATCGGATAAATTGGGAAAAAACAAAGTCAACAATCATGTGGAAGCTTACAAGAAACAATTATTAGCTGGCGATTGGGCTGAAATGCCTCCTTATTTTGTTACCTCATCTTTGGAAGCTATTGGTAGAGAAGGAATTTTAGAATATATCAATCAGATAAATGAAGACATTTTTAAAGATAATGGATTTGTTTAAAAAACAAACAAAACAAAAAAGTCGCTATTTCTAGCGACTTTTTTTATGCTTTTAAATCCATTTTTTCAGCGAAGTAATCACAGAAATCGCGCATAGTATCTGACATTTTCTCATCAGCAGTAGAGCGTTGAAATGTATCTGCCATGGCTACTAAAGTTTGATGGAAAAATTGCTTCATTTCGTCTATTGGCATATCTTTTGTCCATAAATCTATACGAAGCGTTTCTTTTGCTTTGCTATCCCAAACTGACAATAACATTGCTTTTGCTTCTTCTTGCTCTACGCCACCATCTT
>NZ_JAIWOF010000158.1 GCF_020217025.1 Flavobacterium sp.
GTGCTGTCCACAATAATTTGTCTGGAACGTTATTTTCGTCTAATCCTACGGTGATTTTTATATCGGATGTTTTCATATGTTTTATTGTTTCTTTGGTTTGTATTTTGAATTATCGAAGATGGTTTTTGCATCCATTGCTAACAATTCTTGCAAAGTAACTTCTTCATGATTTTCCATATAACTTCTTACTATTTGCCAACCTAACCATTGCCCTACTCTTCCTGGGGTTTGGTTATCAATTTCTAAATAGAATTTCGAAAACGGCCCTGGTTTTATAAATCGCAATTCATTTTTTGGATTAGAATCAAACAATAATTTGTTTTCAACTAAATTACTCCACATAAAATATTCGTTTTCTTGACAGAATTTGATTTGCAAATCGGTGTAACCAATTTTATCAGCATCTGAATAAAAGGGAATTAATTTGTCTTTTACATACAGTTCTTTTCCATAATAAATCATTGCAGATAATAAAGTTCTATCCATTGGAGGAGCTATTTTACCGTAACAAAACGTTGAAACTAAATCAGGTAAAATTTGATTTGGCTCTAAACTTTGCTTTTTATACTCAGGAAAATCAACATAAAAACGGTGTTCTTTTCCCAAATAACAATCTAAAGAAACCAAAGCCAAAGTATCCACATAAAAAGATTTTGCTTCCGTATCTACTTCATTAATTAGTGTAATTACTCTTGGTGTCTTGTATTTTGGAAAATAATATTGCACATAAGCAAACATTTTTTCCATATCTGCCTCAACAGGACCTAACGTTGGATATTTTATTTGTACTTCTTTGTACAATTCTTTTAATAAAGGATTTTTTAACTTGTTTACCCAAACAGAATCTGGATTTCCCGCAGGAAAAAAGAACGGATATTGCGCTTTTATTCTACTTAAATCCTCTGGTTTTGATTGATAAAAGATTTGATCGAAACGTTCTACTTTAAATTCAACTGGAATTTTTGCCACAGCTTCGTCCACTTTACTTTCTTCTTTACAAGAAAATAAAGCAACAGCAACAAGCGCAAATAATAATTTCTTCATATAGGGTATTTTTTATACTTTTATGGAACCAAAATTAGTTTGCAAATATACAGTTATCGACTTATAAATTTTCATAAAAAAATGACAAATTCTACCACATTTCAAGCCGAAAAAATCAACCAACATATTGTACAATGGTTACATGATTATGCTATTAACGCAAAAGTTAAAGGTTTTGTTGTGGGAATCTCGGGCGGAATAGACAGTGCTTTAACTTCTACTCTATGTGCGCAAACTGGATTACCAACATTATGTGTAGAAATGCCAATACACCAGGCGGAAAGTCAAGTTAATAGAGCTAATGAGCACATTGACCAGTTAAAAAAGCGTTTCCCAAATGTTTTTAACGAAAGAGCGGATTTGACACCTGTTTTTGAAAACTTTAAAAATCAAGTTCCTTCTAGTGAAAATGAAGCGGTATTAAATTTGTCTTTAGCAAATACACGCGCTCGTTTGCGCATGACAACTTTATATTATTTTGCAGGATTACACGGATTTTTAGTAGCCGGAACCGGAAATAAAGTAGAAGACTTTGGTGTGGGATTTTTTACAAAATATGGCGATGGCGGCGTAGATGTTAGCCCGATTGCGGATTTAGTTAAAAGCGAAGTTCGATTATTAGCTACTCATTTGCAAGTTCCTGAAAGTATCGTTAAAGCAAAACCAACCGATGGTTTATTTGGCGATGACAGAAGTGACGAAGATCAAATTGGCGCCAACTATGACGAACTAGAATGGGCGATGAATCAAATAGAAAACGGAAAAACTCTTGAAGATTTTTCTGGAAGAGAAGCTGAAGTGTTCAAAATCTACAAAAGACTGAATACTATTAACCAACACAAAATGAATCCTATACCGATTTGCAGTATCCCAAAAGACCTCAAATAATTATCTTAATAATTAACAAGTAATTACATTTTTTTTATTAACTTTGATAGTATATTACGAATAATATAATTTTTTAGTTATGATCAAAATAGGTATAGCAGACAGTTTACCTGTTGTAAGCCATGGATTACAATCGTATTTTCATGGAAACAGCAGAATGGAGGTTATTGCATCGGCTAAAAATTTAGAATCTTTACTTTCACTTTTAGAAGCAAAACATTGCGACATTCTTATTCTCGATGTAGAATTAGATGGTTTATCAAGCATTAGAGACATCAAAAGCTTGTTGAAAGATTTTCCTGAAACCAAAATTGTTTTGTTTACAAATGTTTCCGAACAGATGTATGCCCCAACAGCAATTAAAGCAGGAGTTTCAGCTTATGTTTCCAAAAAAAGTGATTTAAAAGATCTAGAAGCCACAATAACAAAAGTAACAGAAGGCAAAGTCATCTTTAGCGAAACTGTTAAAAAAAGCATCGAAATGCTAAGCAAAGGCAAAAAATCGGAGCGATTGTTTAAAAAATTATCCACTAGAGAAATTGAAGTACTTCGTTACCTAAATGATGGTAAGAAAAACAAAGAAGTAGCCCAAATTCTAGGTTTAGATGAAAAAACAATCAGTACGTATAAATTGCGTTTGTTGGCTAAATTAAATGTAACCAACTTAGTGGATTTATTGAAAAAAGCAAAAGATTTAGATGTAATTTAATTGTATCTTGAAAGAACTCTACCCAAGTTTTTAGAAAAGATATGTGTTAACCCCAAATAAGCCATTACCATTTCCAGAGTTTCTGAGTTATCAGAATTTTCGTCGGTTGAAATTGAATTTTTCAAATCGTCGATAATGTTATTGACTAAATACCATCGCAATGTGATAATCGTCTCGGTTACGTATTGGCTTATGGTGGTTTCTTTTTGTTTTACATAAATTTGCTGTACTTCCCAATTGTGTAATACCTCACGTTCTTCGTTCATAAGAATCGTGGTGACTTCTTGTGCCAATTCCTCAGGCAATTGCATTAAGTATTTATCCAACTCAAAAACCTCATTTTCATTGAAATACGCAATTAAATGATTAAAAATGGCTTTAAAAATTGGGTTAGCCAATTCTACCTCATCTTCTTGCAAACTTAGATAGATTCGTTGAAAAACTTTATAGTTATTTTGCTCTTTTACTTCAACCATTTCCCCATCTTCATTTTGAGCTAAAATGGTATCTTCAAACTCTACTTCTTTGTCACCATACAACAACAAAATCTGAATGATTTTATGTTCCAATTCGTATTGAATATCTACTTTAGTTGTTGGCTGAGCAATATCGTTTCTAACAACTTCAAAAGCTTTCTGTTCCTCTTTAAATTGTTTATTAGCTTCTGATAAATCTTTCTTTACTAATTGCGCTAAGGTATTAAAAAGCACATCTTCGGAAATATCCATGATTCGGGAACATTCCTTAATGTAAACTTCACGTTTAATTCGGTCTGGAATTTTAGAAATACTAATGACCATATCACGAATTAAATCGGCTTTTTTAATTGGATCATTTTTAGCTTCTTGCATCAATAAAGACGCTTTGAACTGAATGAAATCTTTGGCGTTATCTTCGAAATATTGCAACAAATCTTCATACGAAGTTTTTCTCGCAAAACTATCCGGGTCATCGCCATCAGGAAACGTACACACTTTTACGTTCATTCCAGCTTCCAAAATCAAATCGATTCCTCGAATCGAAGCTCGAAGTCCGGCTGCATCACCATCGAAAAGTACTGTAATATTAGGCGTTAATCGATTAATCAAACGAATTTGGTCTGGTGTTAAAGCAGTTCCTGAAGAAGCAACTACATTTTCAATTCCAGCTTGATGCATTTGAATAACATCTGTATACCCTTCCACCAAATAACAATTGTTTAGTTTGGCAATAGATTGCTTTGCATGGAAAATTCCGTACAAAACTTTACTCTTGTGGTAAATATCACTTTCAGGCGAATTCAGATATTTTGCAGCTTTTTTATCATTGGTCAAAATACGACCACCAAAACCCAAAACACGTCCGCTCATACTTTGAATCGGAAACATTACACGACCTTTGAATCGGTCGAATTGCTTGTCTTCCTTTACAATCGAAAGTCCGGTTTTGTTTAAATATTCTAATTTATATCCTTTTCCTAATGCTTCTTTGGTAAAAGCATCCCAAGTTTCTGGTGAATATCCTAATCCGAATTTCTTAATCGTATCGGAAGTAAAACCACGTTCTTTAAAATACGATAGTCCGATAGCTTTTCCTTCTTCGGTTTCTAATAAAGTGTGATGAAAATATTTCTGAGCGAATTCAGAAACCAAATACATACTCTCTTTTTCATTGGCTTGCGCTACATCTTCATCGGTTTGAACCGTTTCTTCTATCTCAATATTGTATTTTACCGCTAAATATTTGATAGCTTCTGGATACGTAAAATGTTCGTGCTCCATTAAGAACGTCACGGCATTTCCACCTTTTCCAGAAGAAAAATCTTTCCAAATTTGTTTTACAGGAGAAACCATAAACGAAGGCGATTTCTCGTTCACAAATGGAGACAATCCTTTCAAATTACTTCCGGCACGTTTGAGTTGAACAAAATCACCAATCACCTCCTCAACTCGGGCGGTTTCAAATACTTTTTCTATGGTGTCTTTTGATATCAAAATAGATTTTTGGATTTTAAAAAAACGAATTCAAAGTTACAAAGTTAATCTATAAAAAAATGCAGGAAAACAAAAAAAGCACTTCATATTTCTGAAGTGCTTTTTTAAACAGAGAACTTAACTTAACCCTAAATTTAATTAAAATCAAAGCGTATTCCTAATGAAACGTTGTTTTGATCTATATTATTGTTCTTGAACATCGGATTTAAATCATATTTAACATATAGACTGGTTTGACCATATCCTAAATAAGCGCTCAACCCGTATGTAAAGTCCGAAACATTGAAATCTCCTTTTTGTTTTTCTTTTACTTTAATGTCGTCAACTTCATATTTTAAAATTTGCTTTGATTTGATACGAACACCTCCATAACCTCCAATTCCTAAACGAACCGACTCATGTGTTCTGAAGTATGTTTTAGTCCCGTCTTTTGAAAGTTTCTTTGGCGTAAAATCGAATTCTAAATGCAATGGCGCTGTTAAATACACATTTCTAAAACGAGAATCATCTAATTTAATAGCTGATGTAACTAAATCTGTTTGGTCTCCATTTTTAACAAAATAACGATTATCCGTAGGACGAAGATTGTTATACATTAATGAAAGTCCGTATTTAGCATGAAGTAAATTATTGTTTTTTAAAATTCTTGAATTATACGTAACTCCCCATTCATAAAAATGCGAACCCCAAACTCTGTAATCTGAATCTTCTAAATTTTCGCCCTCAGTAATTACATTATTTAAACCAAATGCAAAAACAAATTGCGAAGTTGTTCTTTTGGATTTTTTTTCTACTTTGTCTTTTTCACCCGTGTATATTTTCATAGAACCTAAGTTGATTTCAGTTCTGTTTTCTCCAATAGAATCATCTTTACTGCTTCCCAAAATGATTCTAGTTCCGCCTCTTTTTGGCTTATCATTAGAATCAGCAATTTTCCCATCCACTTTATCCTGAACCAATTGTGCTAATTTTGCTTCTTCAATTGCTACTTTTGTTTCGATATTATTAGCGCGTTCTTGAGCAATATTCGTTTTTAATTCTTGTGCTTTTTCAGCAGTAATTTTACCTTCACTTACTTGTACATCGATGGCTTCAACTTCTTTCTTTAAAGCGTTTTTTTCTTCCGTGGTAATCATTTCAATGTTATTTGCAATTACCTTCGCTTTATCTTCAAATGAAATACTTTTTGAATTTCTACCTTTAATAGTTCCAGTCTCTGAAACAGAATCATCTACAATTTCAAGTTGTATATCTTTAAACCAAATTTGACCTGTTCCATCTAATAACACTCCGTAAGAGAAATCAGTTGCATCTTGAGGCACAAATAAAACAACTTCGTATTTAGTCCAATCATTTGTTCCTTCAATAGCTCTATTTTGCATATTATCAAAAGCAAGAACTTTATCATCATAATAATCGATACGCATCCAAAGTCCAGCCCAAGATTTTACTTTTTCACTTTTCACATACCCTGTCATTTTGATAGTTTTACCTAAATATAAATCAGGTTTTCCCGATTTCATTAAGGTTCCAAATCCATGAATTTTCTTATCGGTAGATCGAATAGTAAAAACTTTTTGTTCATTAGATGTTTCTTTTTTCGACAAACCCATTTCATAACTCTCTGGCTTACTTCCGCGTACCATCCACTCGGTTGATTTTTCTATGGTTTCTAGCTCCTGAGCAACTGCTTTTGTTAGGAAACTAAACACAATAACAATTGTGTACAAAATAATTTTTTGCATGACTGTTTGATTTTTAATTAATGATGATTTTTATTTATTCGTAATTTCTATTGGCTAATGCCGATTTGGCATCTTTAAACTTTCTATTTAGTTTTTCTAAAGTAGTTTCTCTGTGATTTACATCTAATTCCTTTTCAACAGCTGTTAGTAATGAATTAGCATCTACTTTCATCTTAGTTTTTGGACTTATTTTTTTATCTGAAGTGATTACTTTTTCACCTGTTTGAACTTCAGCTAATAAATTTTCAGGCGAAACATATTTGTAAGTGTTGGGTGTTGGGTGTTGGGTGTTGGGTGTTATTTTTTCTTCCAAAACATTTTCCTCTTTTATCACTTTATTTGTTTCAACTGATTTTAAATTTCTTGTTGGTTTTGAATTATTTATTTCATTCTGAGCCAAAACAGATTTTACATTTTCAACAGAAATTTCATTTATTTTATTGGTTTCAACCGTATCAATTTCTTCGTTGATAGTGGTTACAATTGGCGTTGAATTATTAATTTCGGTTGTTTCGTTTGAATTGAAAAGGAAAAATCCCAATCCTAAAAAAAGTATCGTAGAAGCGGCTACAAAAAACCATCCGTAACCTTTCTTTGGCTTTTTTTCTTCTGAAACCGTAAGCATAGCATCTAAGCGATCCCAAGCTTGAGCAGAGGGCTGAATTTCTCTAGCATTCAGCTTTTCTCTTATTTGATTATCTATTTTATTTGGTTCCATTTAATTTGTTTTTTAAGTCGGTGATTTGTTGTTGCAATAACTTTCGGGCGTGTGATAATTGCGATTTTGATGTTCCTTCACTTATTTTGAGCATTTCGGCTATTTCCTGATGTTTGTAGCCTTCAATCGCGTATAAATTAAACACCATTTTATAACCGTCGGGCAAATTATCAATCATGTTTTGGATATCATCTACCGAAAAATCTTCCATTTCATACACCGATTCGTTTTTGCTAACCGTAACCTCTTCAATATCTTGATAGTTGAAATTGTTCTTTTTCACCCGAAGAAAATCGATACATTCATACACCATAATTCTTCTAATCCAACCTTCAAAACTACCTTTGTGTTCAAAATTTTTCAGATTGGTAAACACTTTCATAAATGCAGTAATCATTACATCTTCTGCGTGGTGAATGTCTTTTATATATTGACGACACACACTTAACATTTTAGAAGAAAACTTGGCATAAATCTGCTGTTGTGCTTGCCGATTGTTTTCGACAGCCAACATAATCAGTTGTTTTTCTTCTTGATGTAATTGAATTACTTTCATTGTCAAGTTCAATGTCAAGTTCAATGTCAAGTTCAATGTCAAGTTCAATATCAAACTCAAATTTATATTAATTGAAATTGATTTTTGCTCTTGCTCTTGTTATTGAATTATTGCTTCTAATTATATAGACGAGAATGATTTTAAAATGGTTGCATGAAATATGAAAAAAAATAAAAAACTTATGATTCTGGAACACAGATTGAAATAATTAAAGAAATTTTAAAAATTGAAACTGACTTTTGTCCTTGAAATTGAAATTGTTTTTATTTTTTTCTTTCAATAACGTAATTTACCATTAAAATAAGGGAATCTTTATAGGGAGATGTTGGGAAATCTTGTAATAACGAAAGTGCTTCTTGCTGAAATTGCACCATTTTTTCTTCGGCGTAAGTTAATCCGTTTTTGTCTTTTACAAATTGAATTACTTCTTTTACGCGCTTTTTATCTTTGTTATGATTCTTAACCGAATTGATTACCCAACTTTTTTCTTTTGAGGAACAATTATTCAAAGCGTAAATCAATGGTAAAGTCATTTTTTGTTCTTTGATGTCGATTCCGGTTGGTTTTCCAATGGCATCATCGGTATAATCGAATAAATCGTCTTTGATTTGGAACGCCATTCCGATTAATTCTCCGAATTTACGCATTTTTTCAACCACATCTTTATCTTCTGGAGCCACTGAACAAGCGCCAAGCGAACAACAAGCGGCAATTAATGTAGCGGTTTTTTGTCGGATGATTTCGTAGTAAACATCTTCGGTGATATCTAATCTTCTGGCTTTTTCGATTTGAAGTAATTCACCTTCACTCATTTCGCGAACAGCAACTGAAATGATTTTTAACAAATCGAAATCGTTATTATCAATAGAAAGCAATAATCCTTTTGACAATAAATAATCGCCTACTAAAACGGCAATTTTATTTTTCCAAAGGGCGTTCAAAGAGAAAAATCCACGACGTTTGTTACTGTCATCAACCACATCATCATGCACTAAAGTTGCGGTATGAATTAATTCAATAACCGAAGCACCACGATACGTTCGTTCATTAATAGTACCACCAGAAACCATTTTAGCAGTTAAGAAAACAAACATCGGTCGCATTTGTTTCCCTTTTCGGTTTACAATATAATGTGTAATTCTGTTTAATAAAGCTACTTTTGAAGACATGGAATCGCGAAACTTCTCTTCAAAGAGTTCCATTTCATTTGCGATGGGGAGCTTTATTTGTTCGGTTATTTTCATTGAGGTATCAAAAATACAAAAACAATCTCGTTAGTCAAAAGTTTAGCAAAAGATTATAAAAAAAGAGACTTCGAACTTTTTCGAAATCTCTTTGATTTTTTTAGAAAGAGGAAACAATTAATTTTTAATAGAGTCCACAAATTGTTGCTCACTTTCTTTTAAAGGAAAAATGTTGTTCATTTTCCAAAATTTTTCGGTGTAATTAGTGCCGGCTTCAAAAATGGTTTTACCACCAAACCCTTTTTCCGGTATTTCTACATCGTTTTTACTATCAAGCACTAATAAATCAAAAGTACCACTAACATTATCGTGCACTTTCTTACCCATCTGAATAAATATACTAAAACTGTTTTTATAGTAAACCAATTCATATTGGTTATTTACAAACTTAAACTTGCACCAAACGGATTGATCATTCAGTTTTAATTTGGCAATCAATATATTTTTGAGTTTTGAATTTTTTCTATGCGAATCAGCTATTTCAACTTTAAATTCAATTATTTTATTGGATTTATTATCTACGATAACATAACCTTCATACAACAACTCATCGCTATCTACATTCGGAATTATTTTAATGTATTCGTATTCAAATCCAGCAGCATCTCTTCTTAAATAACGATCAAAAGTATATTCTTTACTCTTGATAAGATTTTCAATTCCATCAAAATTATAAGCATATTTTACAAAATCTCTTACATTATAGGCTGAAT
The DNA here is from genome assembly GCF_020217025.1 of Flavobacterium sp. Lineage (GTDB taxonomy): Bacteria > Bacteroidota > Bacteroidia > Flavobacteriales > Flavobacteriaceae > Flavobacterium. The sequence goes on from NZ_JAIWOF010000158.1 coordinate 9,591, forward strand.
TCATTCCGTTTAAAACAGAACTAGTCGAATCTTGTAAATTGGATTTTACAGCTCTACTTTGATTAATTAGCAAAACCGATTTACCATTTCCTTTTTTAATGAAATAATCCATTTTGGCATCTGCATACTTTGTATATTGATTATTGATTTTTACAATTTCTCTACCATATGTAGTTAACTTAGTGTTTTTTACGGCACGAACTTTAGCATCTTTTATCAACGATTTTAAAAAATCTCTTCCAGAAACGTTTGAGATTATTAATTCATCTAAAATATAGACTTTTGGAGTTAAAAAAATTTCAACTTCTTTAGTATCAAATACAACTTTCTTAGTTTCGTAATTGATATGGCTAATTTCAACTTCTTTGATGTTTTGTAATGAAAATTCACCATTTTCATTTGTCATCGTTCCAGTCAAATTAGCTGAATGATCTTTGTAAATAATATTTACAAACGGAACCGTTTCTTTTGTTTCTGCATTTTTTACAATACCTTTCGTGTTATTTTCTTGAGAAAAACCAAATGTAAAAAAAAGTAGAAAAAATAAGATGTGCTTAATCATAATGTCAGATGTGTGTTAGTCAAACTGAATTTGTTTTTACTCATCATTCAGTTGCACGAAGATACTATTTCTTACAAAAAAACAAGTGTTTCTTACATCTTTTTAAAGCACAAAAATTATGAAAATTGAATTTTTACGATTTATTCGCCAATTGTCCACAAGCCGCATCAATATCTTTACCGCGACTTCTTCTTACTTTAGCCACGATATTATTTTTTTCTAAAGCAGTTATGTAAGCATTAGTAGCTTCTTCAGAGGCTTGTTGAAACATGCCATCATCAATTGGATTATATTCAATCAAATTTACTTTACAAGGGACATATTTACAAAATTTCACTAAAGCATCAATCGATTTTTTATCGTCGTTGATTCCTTTCCAAATCACATATTCGTAAGTAATTTTACTTTTGGTTTTTCTGTACCAATATTCCAAACTCTCACGCAAATCGGTTAATGGAAAGTTTTTAGTAAATGGCATGATTTCGTTTCGAATTTCCTCAACAGCTGAATGTAAGGAAACTGCTAGTTTGAATTTAACCTCATCATCGGCCATTTTCTTAATCATTTTCGGAATTCCAGAAGTAGAAACGGTGATTCGCTTTGGCGACATTCCTAAACCTTCATTAGACGTAATCATATCAATCGCTTTCATCACGTTTGGATAATTCATCAAAGGTTCACCCATTCCCATAAAGACAATATTGGATAAAGGTCGGTCGTAATACAAACGGCTTTCATTATCAATGGCAGCTACTTGGTCATAGATTTCTCCTGGTTCCAAATTACGCATACGTTTTAATCGAGCCGTTGCACAAAAATTACAATCTAAACTACAACCTACTTGCGAAGAAACACAGGCGGTAGTTCGAGTTTCTGTAGGAATCAAAACCGATTCTACAATTAAGTCATCGTGCAAACGAACGGCATTTTTAACGGTTCCATCTTCGCTACGTTGTAACGTATCTACTTTGATATGATTGATTACAAAGTTAGCTTCTAACATGGCGCGCGTTTCCTTAGACACATTAGTCATATCTTCAAAAGTATGCGCGCGTTTTTGCCATAACCACTCATACACTTGGTTACCGCGAAACGCTTTGTCTCCGTTGGAAACAAAAAAGTTACGCAATTGTTCTTTGGTTAGTGCTCGTATGTCTTTTTTCTCGATTTGCATGGTGCAAAGTTAGGTTAAAATGTCAAAACCTTTAATTGTTAATTTGTATTTTTGTCAAAATTTGATTTTAATATGCATTTCATATCAGAAGATTTAGAAGATTACGTTGCCAATCATTCACAAGCGGAACCTGAATTATTAGCGAAATTAAATAAAGAAACCTACCAAAAAATCATGCAACCACGAATGTTGAGTGGTCATTTTCAAGGTAGAGTTTTGAGTATGCTTTCGAAAATCATTCGTCCGAAACATATTTTGGAAATTGGAACCTATACAGGTTATGCGGCGTTATGTTTAGCGGAAGGAATGGCTGAAAACGGAACTTTAGACACCATTGATATTGAAGAAGAATTAGTCGATTTTCAAAGAAAATATTTTGATGCTTCGCCATGGAAAGATCAAATTTTTCAACACTTAGGCGATGCGGTAACTATTATCCCAACTTTGAATAAAAAATTTGATTTGGTTTTTATTGATGCTGATAAAGAAAATTACGTGAATTATTTTCACCTAATTGTTCCCATGATGAACAAAGGCGGAATTATTTTATCTGACAATGTTCTGTGGAGCGGAAAAGTTTTAGAAGAAGTAAAACCAAATGATAAAAGTACTCCTGTTTTATTAGAATATAATCAATTATTAAATACAGACCCAAGAGTGGAAACGGTTTTATTGCCTATTCGTGATGGTTTAACGGTTAGTCGTGTTTTATAGTTTTTAGTCGCAGTTTAAAAATTATATTTTTTACCTAAAATCAAATACAATTTATAGAATCCGAAACCAAAAATTCCTCCAACAAGATAACCTGTAAGAATATCTCCAGGATAGTGCAATCCTAAGTAAATTCTACTGTAAGCAAAAATTAGAGGGAATAAAAACAACAAATAGGTATGTTTGTAATATTTTCGAATAATTAAAACTATAAAAGTTGTTGAAGCCATTGAATTTGCAGCATGACCAGAGAAAAAACTGAATGATTTTCTAGTGATAACTTCACGCATTAAACCATCAAATTCGGGATTATTACAAGGTCGTAAACGTTCGAATGAATATTTAAATAAATTCGTAATTTGGTCGGTAAATGTTAACAATACTACTAAAAAAAGAATAATAATTCCCAAACCTTTCCAACCTAGTTTTTTTTGTATTAGATAAAAAACTCCAATAAAAAGTGGTGACCAGTAAATCTGTTTAGTAATAATTTTCCAAAAACCATCAAAAGGCTCAGAACCCAATCCGTTTAAAAAAAGGAATAATTCTTTATCTAAGTATATTAAGTGTTCCAAAATTACATTTGTCTTTTTATAGGTCCGGTAATATTTTCAATATCTTCTTTAACTTGCTCTATAGGATTTTGAACATCTAAATTAATGTTTTCCATAGGATTTACCATTTTAGAAATCCCTTCTTTTGCTTTAGCTATTTCTTCAGAAACTCCACCAGTTAAAGTATTCATATCCAATCCTGCTTCTTGAGTTCCTTTTTGGATTTCACTCTTAATTTCGTTGGTAGCATTTTTTAATTGCGCCATTCCTTTACCTAAAGCACGAGCAATATCTGGAATCTTATCTGATCCAAATAACATCAAAACAACTAAAATGATGAAAAACAATTCACCTCCTCCAATTCCAAACATTGTGTATTTTTGAAAATTAACTTCGCAAAGTTACAAAGTTTTACACCTACTTTATCTTAAAGTAATCAAAAAAAAGACTATCCGAAGATAGCCTTAGTTCTTATTTTTTATCTAACGTATCAAATTTTGATACTGTTTCTGCTTTAGGCCAATAATTATTTTCAACATCAATATCAGCTGTTTCTAATTTTGGATCTAGTTGAATTTTTACAACTTTTTTATCTGTTGCAAAAACTCGTTTAGCAGTATCATTATTTCTTCTCCAAATTTGAGCAGGGAATTTTTGAGTTTCGCTTGTTCCATCTTCAAACTGAAGCTCTACGATGATTGGCATGATTAATCCTCCTGGTTTTTCAAACTCTACTTCATAGAAATATTTAGGAGATTTTAAAGCATTCTTTTCTTCAGCTGTATAATTTTTATTTACATAGTCAGAAAGTGCTTGAACACTATTAACATCCATTGCTTTTTTTAATTCAGGTTTAAAATCAGGAGCATCTTCAGCAACTAAGTACAACATTGGTTCTCCATCGCTAATTTTTCTTCCTCTTCTATTAAACATAGCCTGAGTTTCTTTTGAAGCTTCTGTAGAAACATAATATTGCTTTACTGTTTTCACACCAATATCGGTATAATCTGTTGAATAGAACCAACCTCTCCAAAACCAATCTAAATCAACTGCAGAAGCATCTTCCATTGTTCTAAAGAAATCTTCTGGTGTTGGGTGTTTGAATTTCCAACGATTCGCGTATGTTTTGAATGCATGATCAAATAATTCATGACCCATGATAGTTTCTCTCAAGATATTTAAACCTGTTGCTGGTTTTCCATAAGCATTAGCACCAAAGTTGTAAATATTTTCAGAGTTTGACATAATAGGCTCTAAATATTTTTGATTTCCTTTCATGTAAGGTACAATATTTTTAGCTGGACCTCTAGTTGCTGGGAAATTTGGATCGAAAGAAGTTTCTGTTAAGTATTCTAAGAATGTATTTAAACCTTCATCCATCCAAGACCATTGTCTTTCATCAGAGTTGACAATCATTGGAAAGAAGTTATGTCCTACTTCGTGAATAATAACACCTAACATTCCATATTTAATTCTATCACTCACAAAACCTTTTTCATCAGGGCGACCGTAGTTCCAACAAATCATTGGATATTCCATTCCTTGATCTTCTGCAGAAACTGAAACTGCTTTTGGATAAGGATAATCAAATGTAAAATGAGAATACGTTTTTAAAGTATGTGCTACCGCTTTTGTAGATAAATCACCCCAAAGTGGATTTGCTTCTTTTGGATAAATTGAAATTGCTAATGGTTTGTTAGTTGGTAAATCAACTGCCATGGCATCAATTATAAATTTTCTTGAAGTTGAGAAACCAAAATCACGAACGTTTTGTGCTTTAAATTTCCATGTTTTCTTTTTATCAGAAAAGCTACTTTCTTTAGCAATTGCTTCTTCTTGGGTAACAATTACTACTGGCTTATCAAAAGTTTTCTCTGCTAATTCCCATCTTTTTACTTGTTCTGCGGTAAAAACTTCGCTTCTGTTTTGTAACACTCCTGTTCCTTCCATAACGTGGTCAGCAGGAACTGTAATATTTACTTCGTAATCACCGAAAGCTAAAGCAAACTCACCTCTACCCCAGAATTGCATGTTTTGCCATCCTTCTACATCATTGTAAACAGCCATTCTTGGAAAAAACTGTGCCATTACATACAAACGGTTTCCATCAGGAAATTGCTCATATCCAGAACGACCATTATTGGCTTGTTCCATGTAATTTACAATATTGTACCACCATTTGATTGAGAACGAAACTTTTTCGCCATTTTTCAATGGTTTAGGCAAATCGATACGCATCATGGTTTGATTGATGGTATATTTCATTGGATTTCCTTTAGCATCTTTAACATATTCGATATTAAAACCACCTTGAAAAGGGCTTCCCATATATTTTTTTGTAAAACCACTTGTTGAAATGGCCTTATCCATATTTTGACTTTCTATTAATGGTGTTTTAGAATCAGGTCTTTCGATATTTTGATCTAATTGTACCCATAAATATTCTAACGATTCTTTAGCGTTGTTGTGATAAGTAATGGTTTCAGAGCCATACAGTTTTTTATTCTTATCATCTAACTCCAAATTCATTACATAATCTGCTTTTTGTTGATAATAAGCTGGTCCTGGAGCTCCAGAAGCCGTTCTAAACATATTTGGAGTAGCCATTTCGTCATACATTTGACGAAACTTATTCTCATTATAATGTCCAGGTTCGCGCTTTTTTTCTTCTGGTTTAACATCCTGAGCGATTGCTCCGAAAGTCACTGCTAAAGTCAAGAAAGCACTAAGTACAATTGATTTTTTCATAATATTTCAATTCTTTTAATAGTCAATTTTTTGCTGCGTATCACTATTAGTAAACAAAAAGCTATTTTTGTTACTATTAATATTTACATGAACAATATTTTGTTGCTCTTTATAAATATCTGTTAATAATGAATTAAAGATTTCGAAGGTATTTATTTTTTTCGAAATGGCAATTTTAGTATAAAAAATTAACACATCGCCTTCTACTTCTCTAGCCAAATAAACAATCTCCTGAGGTTTTTTATTGATAGAAATTTTAATATTTTCTTTGAGATATGTTTTAATTAATGTTTCAGCTTCGGGTAACTCTTTTGTTGAAGTTAAATACACTTTTTTCTTGTATTTCTTTTCTAGGGCTTTTTCTAAATCATCAATAAAAATTCGATGTGTAATTTCTATTCTTTTTTTATTTGGCACATAGTCGATTTGGGTTACCGAAACATAAAATTTGTGCCAAGCAAACGAGCTTAATAAAACTACTAGAATAATTGGAGTAAAATATCGTAAAAATTTCTTCTTCATGTGGTAAAAATAGCAATTATTCTTTTTGATTTCCTAATTTGTATTCTTTTGCTTTTATAGTTAAATATTGAATTAGTTGTAATTCATATTCAGGTTTTAAAAACAATGATAAATCTTTAACTGGCATTTCGGCATATTGCAAAAACATTGGAATATCTTCATGCTTAATTTTCAAGGTTTCTGTAAAGAAATTATGTGTAAAACGTTCAAACATATGATCTGAGAATGATTTTGTTTGAATATCACGTTGTCTTCGTTCCTCAAGAACTAACTCTGAGTTCTTTTTAGGATTACCTTTTATTCCGAGTAATTTTCCAATACCTTTACCTATTAACTTTAAATCAAAATTAGAACCATTAGGAGCTAATGGATTGTAAATTGCAGTATTTACGGGTGTTTTAGAACGAACATCATCCTCATAATATTTCACTGCCTTAGCATCAATACCACTAAAAGCTTCTCCATAAACCTGAATTCGCTTGGTATCTTCTTTTAAAGTTCCGGTTAAAGTGTAAGGAGTAATTTCTACTTCATTTAATTCTGTAACTTTTATGTGAAGTCTGATTTCTAATTCTTCTAACCAAAAATCCTTTTCTGTTAATATATATATTTTGGAATTGTATGAAAGCCCCTGAACATATAAGGTATCAGTTGCTTTTGCTTTAATCGAAAATTTTCCATCAACATTTGTAACAGCTCCAACATTTGAAGTGATATTGTAAACGGTTAAGTTTTCCACTTCAATAGAATCTGCAACTATCTTTCCTTTCAAAATTTTTCTTTCAACTTCTTGGGAAAAACAGAATTGACTAAAAAGAAATATAAAAAATAGCACCCAATTATTTTTCATCTATATTCTTGTTTGAAATTATCAATTCTTTCATTTTTAAATATTCCACGGCTAATTCTGAAAGAACAAAGGTTGCCATTGTTTTATTTTTATCTTTCATTGCCATAACAAATCGACTATTCTCAACTACATAAAATAAAAAACCATCTACATAATCTTCAGGAATTTTTAAAACATCTGTAAAATATTCTTTTTGGTAATAATCAGCCGTTGCATCAATTAAAAACTCATTTTTCTCTATTTGAACTTCTTTTTTTAACATTCGAGTTCTACCAGAAATCCAGTTAAGTAAAGGATCTAATCCTATTTTTGTGTTAGTACCATATTGTCCATCAAGGTCGCTTGCCGTTTTAAGTTTTCGTTCGGCTGGTGTGTAGGTTTTTTGATTTTTCGGAATAATTCCTAAAGAAACTGCATTAATGTTTTTATACTGAACAATAGTAACTTCTTCTAATTCATTGAGCTTTGATTTCATTTCTACAAACAACAAATTTTCGCCAAAATCATCTTTTTCAATGATATGCTTTGTTGCAATTAAATGAATTGCGCTAAATTGTAACGTATCACCAATTGCAACTCGAATAGCAAAATAACCTCTATCATCGGTTGCAATTCCGATTCCTTTATTTAAATTTAAAATATGAATTCCTTCTAAACTACTAGAAGTAGAAACGACTTTTCCTTTTATAATTGTATCAGATTGAGCCCAACCCAACAAAGAGAAAAACATAAAAAAAAGAAGTAATCGTTTTATCATAAAGGAATTGTTTTAATTGATATGTAAATGTAATTGGTTCTCTTCAAAATGAAATCCTAACAAGATGATAAACTTATGTTAAGACAAATTTGGTAGCTTTGTAAAAAAATAATCGATGAAAAATATAATTATTGCCAGCACTTCTACTTTACATGGAGGTGAATATTTAGACTATTTATTACCTGAATTGCAATCGTTCTTTTCTAATGTAAAAGAATTACTTTTTATTCCATATGCAAGACCTAGCGGAATTTCACATGATGATTATACTAAAAAAGTTAGCGAAGCTTTTGATAAAATTAACATCGTTGTGAAAGGAATTCACGAATTTGAAAACCCAATCGAAGCCATTGAAAAAGCACAAGGAATTTTTACGGGTGGAGGAAATACATTTTTGTTAGTTAGCCAATTGTATAAAAACAATGTTATTGACACGTTAGAAAAAGTAGTCAAAAAAGGAACACCTTACTTAGGAACTAGCGCTGGAAGTAACATTTGTGGTTTAACAATGAGTACCACGAACGATATGCCGATTGTGTACCCTCCTAGCTTTAGAACTTTAGGATTTGTTTCCTTCAATATCAATCCACATTATTTAGATCCGATTGAAGGTTCTACTCACATGGGTGAAACGCGTGAAACTAGAATTAATGAATTTCATCATTTTAATCCGCAACCTGTTGTAGGATTAAGAGAAGGAAGTTGGTTAGAAGTGAAAGGCGATTCTGTAAAATTAAAAGGAACTTTAACAGCAAGAATTTTCAAGAGAAACGAAACTCCATTTGAAGTAGCTCCAGAAACCGAACTTAACGAATTGAAATAAAAAAAGCCTTGCAAATGCAAGGCTTTTTTGTAGAGCGGAAGACGAGGCTCGAACTCGCGACAACCAGCTTGGAAGGCTGGAGCTCTACCAACTGAGCTACTTCCGCAGGTGATAATTTTTAAAACTTTATCTTGTTTAAGAGCGGAAGACGAGGCTCGAACTCGCGACAACCAGCTTGGAAGGCTGGAGCTCTACCAACTGAGCTACTTCCGCATAAC
>NZ_JAIWOF010000159.1 GCF_020217025.1 Flavobacterium sp.
ACCAAGCCATTACAAATATAACAAAACATTCCATTCAGCAGCGGATTTTCCGTAGGAAAATCCGGAAGTAGCCATTGAAGCAAACCGCTGTTGTGCACAGGCTTTATTTTCGTTTTGATATTCTTATTAAGTTTGGAATAATAGAAATTATAGCACTTGCTCCTATAATAAATCCATAATTTATATCATCCCAATTTAATTTTCTTATTCCGTCATTACAAGCTGTACATTCTGCAACTTTCATATTAGCATCAATAAAGGAAATTGCTATTAATAAAATTCCAAAGATCAAAAGGCTTACAGTTAGACTTTTTAAAACTTGTATAAATTTTTGATTCAAATTTTCGAGAGTCAAAATCAAAAGTCCAATTCCGAATGTTATGAAATAAAGTTTATTTGAGAAAATAAAAATATTTTTTCCAACGAATTGAATTTTGTCAGAAGTTGACCATTGAAAAATATCTTGTATTAAGCTACGAAAAAAACCTTCGGAATTAGATGCTATTACAATTCCTATTATATAAGCTAAAATTCCCAAAACTATCTTTTTTATAAACTTAAGTTTTTTCATAAGCTTGTGCACAACGTCCCGTGGCTTTGCGAAGTTTGGGTTTATATTGCCCCGAACCTTTCCATTTGGACTAAAGCCAAATATACAAAAAGATCTTTCCATTAAACACCCAAGCCCAAATTTCGCAAAACCACTGTTGTGTGTAGTTAGAATTTATACTTTGAATTTAATTCTCTTGATAATCCTTCCAAGTCAGGAAAAATTGATGATTCGCTTATACCTGCTAACTTTAACTGTTCTAACATTTGGTCTCGCTCTTTATACGAAATATTAATTTTAACAATTCTATTAAAATTCCTTTTTTTATAGACTGAATTTATTGTTGTGTTTCCACTATGTAGTGTAAAGCATCCCTTTTGACGCAAAACACGTTCGTTTGAATAAGTTGGTGAAATTGCGATTGGTAATTCTTTTTTCTGATTTTGGAAATTTAAATATTCCGATATTAATGTTTTGTTTGAATCATCATTAGTACGAATAATTGATGTTTTATTTAATGACAACATGTTTAATTCTTCAGGATTAATAATCCATATACAAGGATCAATAAATTGATTATCCCCTTTATTTAGTTTTAGTGCGAAAAATAATGCAAATAAATATCCTTCAGTCCAATCTAAAAGCCTTGTTTTTAACCCAAAATGTTGCATAAGAAAGTACCATTCATGATTGTCAAAATTTTGACCAGCAATAAAACCTTTTGCTTTATCAAGAAACTCTTCTGTTAGATTTTTTTCAGATTCAATTGAATATTCTTTTGCTCTGAAAATACTTGGAATTAATTTATAGTTTTTATTTGCATGCCCACGAAACCAAATTTTATTTGATTCGAAAATTTTTTGACTTGCAAAGTCAACATGAATGATATACTCCTCAAGAGATTTTATAGTCTTTACGGATTGTAAAAAATCGTTGCCTTTAAACATATCTGGAATATTTTCAATTTTAGTTTTACTTCTCAAGTAAGCTTAACACGTGATTTTATGGACTAATTACACACAACGTTCCGCCGCTTCTCGTCAGTTGCGAACTTCGGAACGAATTATTTTCTGTTAAAGATAAAAATTCTTGCGAAAGGTAAACGTGAACTTACCACAAAATTCGCAATTGCGAGAAACGGCTGTTGGCGGTAGTTGTTTTTCTATAACTGCAACCATAAATAACCTTCTTTAAAGTTTTCAAATTCCTTTAAGTCTGTTAAATCTCTGTCGCAAATTGTGTTGGAAATAACCAATCCATCCAAATATCTTTTCGGCAAAAAATCTGATGAATTGTAAAGCCCTAAAAAATATCCATTTGGTTCGCCACTTTCAATTTCCCCATAACCATATTCTAAAATATCAAAAATTGGATTGTTGTCTTGAACAAAATCAGCGCCTTCAAACTCATAAAAAGCAAAGCTAAATGACAATTTTAAATCTTTAAGAAAAGTATATAATGCGGTTCGTATTTCATAAAAATATTTCCCTTTGAGTAGTTTTAGATTTGTATTTGGAAGCTCCAAACCTAATGGAAATATTCCACAAGTGAATTGTTCTTTTTCGTTTAACAAATAATCGCATTTTGTTATAAATATTCGAAAACCCACTTCAGTGCTGTCACTTAAATAAAATTTATATTTTTCGAATTCTGATTTGCAATTTTCTGCGTTTTCAATATTGTCAAAAGTTATTCCTAACGAATAAAATGCTCCCATGTTAAAGTATATTTCTCTCGATGTTTATCGGCGCCACAATTACCGCCAACGTTCTGTGGCTTGCTCTCAGTGGCGTTGAACCAACACCAAGCCATTACAAATATAACAAAACATTCCATTGAGCAGCGGATTTTCCGTAGGAAAATACGGAAGTAGCCATTGAAGCAAACCGCTGTTAGGCACAGTATTTTCTAAAATTGTTCTTTAAAAATACCATAATCAGTAAACGAATTTGACTTCATTTTCTTTTTTGGTGTTAAAAAATAAGTTTTATTGGATATTATTTCACTTGTATTTTTTGACAATATTAAATCCTCAATATCAATCGATATAATTTCTAAGTTCTTTTTTTGTCTTATAACAATATTTGTCTTTTTTATCTTTAAACTATCAAGATGTTCAGGCTCCATACTTTTTATATCGTTTAAATTATAGAAAATTATGCTGTCTCTTGTTTCCTTAAAATTTTCAAACTCGAATGTTCCTAAGCCACTATTTCTTTCCATAAAGCCTTCGTATTGAAATAATTTAGTTTTAATTTTTAAACCATTTTCTGATAAGCTTGATTCTTTAATTGGAGCGAAGTTTTTTTTCACATCATTTGATGAATTTTCATAATTAGGTTGTTCAAATTCAATACCTTTAATTAGTTTTTTATTTGGAATATCTTCAAGATATGAAAACGGAAGATTTTTTGAAATATCAACTTCAAATGTTTCTGTTGAATCTAATAAAATATAACCTGAAACCATTGTGTCTCTTCCGCCAGATGCGTTATATTTGTATAAAATTTTTGAAGTTCCCTCAATTTTTTGAACATAAAGAGCTGTGCTCCATTCTCTACTGCAACTATTGAAAAAAAAAGAAAAATAAATAAAAATAAATATCGATATTAAATTCTTATAACATTGCATTGATATTCTTTTTGAGTTTTTTGGGGTAATATTGTGCCTAACTAGTAAATATCATCAAATATATACAACTTTTTTAACTTTAAAAACTATTCTTCAAGTTTTTTCTTACCTTTTATGTCAACCATTCTATCTAACGGACTCTGTATTCTATCAACAGCAGTTTTCGTTAAATGCGTATAAACAGTCGTGGTTTTTATACTCGAATGCCCTAAAAATTGCTGAATGTAGCGGATATCCGTGCCATTCTCTAACAAATGGGTCGCAAAACTATGACGCAACGTATGCACCGTAGCCTTCTTCTCTAAACCCGATAACTTTATAGCATTGCGCATCACCTGTTGCACACTTCCGGTACTGTAAGGCTCGCCCGCAAACTGACCCTCAAAAACATAATGCTTACCCTTATAAAGTTCTCTATAAAGCTGTAAAGAAGTAACAATAGAGTAGGGCAACATCACCATTCTGTCTTTCTTACCCTTAGCATTCTTAACATGAATCTTGTGTTCCTCAAATAAAATATCATTCCATTTCAAACTCACAATCTCACTCACACGCAAGCCAGCACCATAACCTATCAACAACAAAAGCTTGTGTTTCGGATTATCTACAACTTTAAAAATCTGCAAACATTCCTCCATAGTCAATACAACAGGCAACTTTTTCTCCTTCTTTGGTCGTGGAAGTACAAAACTATAGTCAACTTTCCCTAAAACTTGCTGATAATAAAATTGAACCCCATTCACCATACTATGTCCACTCGTAGCAGATAAACCACGCTCCATCAAAGAGCCTAAAAAACGAATAATTTCCTCCCTAGTAACATCCTCAGGATTTCGAAACTCAAAAAAGCGTAAAAATTGAATAAAAGCACCACAATACGTTCGCAAGGTCGAACTACTATAATTCAAAGCCAATAAAGTGTCAATCATCTTACTTAAATAACTTTGGGCTTGCTCTGGAACTAAATCCAGTAAGCTTTTCTTCGTTTTAGATAAGTCCAATTGTTTTTTATTAGGCAAATTTCGTTTGTCCAAATAATGTTTCGGAAGCAAAGAGGCAATAGTAATACCAGAAGATTCAAACTGTAAATGCAAAGAATCCATCACAACAGGCGCAGCCGGAAGCAAATAACACCCCTTAATCTTACTGTAGCGAGACATCGAAAAACGCTTTAATTTCTCATGAACCGCAACCATTTTAGGAACATGAACTTCCATCCAAGCCACATCTTCTAAATGAGGCAAAATCCTAATTTCTCCCTTACCAACAAACGAATCTTTAACAAAATAATCCGTACCAAAAAAGTCAGAAACGCCTAAAATCTTTTCCACCTCATGCTTTACAACTTCATTTCTAAAAACCATATAGCTTTTATAAGTTCCGTTCCAATAAACCCCTTTAGTCTTCAAAAGTTGTTTACTAATTTCATGATGAAAATGCATCTTAAAAACCCAATATTTACCAATACTCGGCAACAATTGTAACTTCAATTTATCCGAAGTTATTACAGTTGGTTTATGTTCAGGATTACTCAAAGCAGAGTCTAACTGAAGAGCGCTTGAAGAAGCTATGGGTGAAAGGTCACGGTTATTAATACCGGTCACCATATTGGAAATTGTAGATTCAGTAACCACCACCAAATCCGGAAAATGAGAACGCAACAAATGATAAGAAGCCTTAGAATAATCCAAATACCAACACCTGCGAGAACCACTATAAGTAGCACCAAGACGTTTTAAAACGGCAATAATTTCAAAATCCTTATCAAAAAACACCCCAATGCGATAAGCACCATGGTGAAAAATCTTCTCAATACGTATATTCTTCATGGCAAATACAAAATTTAAATGGCTTATAATGATACAAATATACAAAAAATATAATTCCAAAACCAAAATAACACTTCCGTCACTTCGAAATCACACCACCGTCACTTCGAGTGATTTTATATTTTAAAAATGCCAATTTTTGAAATATAAAATTGTATCTAGAACTGTAGAACCGAAATAACGCTACCGTCACTTCGAGTGTTTTGTAATAGTAAAGCCCAAGATTTACTATTACAAAATGTATCGAGAACTACAAAAACGTATTCCCACGACCATCACGTCGAGTATTTTATAGCTGTAAAGCCTAAGATTAACAACTTAAAAATGTATCGAGAACTATAGAAACAAAACAACATCATATTTTGTCAAGTCAAGCGAAGTCGAGACTTCATAGATACTAGGAAGATACTTGGAACATAAAGCACAGATATAGCACTGATAAAGCACAGTTAGTGTATGCTTAGTGTATGGATAGTGTATGGATAGTGTATGCGGAGTGTATGCTAGAAGTATGGATACTATATGCTAGAGGTATGTCAAAAGTATGTTGTAGCTTTCTAAAAATAGTACTAACAAAAAAAAGCGCCACTTTCGTAACGCTTCATTTCTTATTTTTTCTCCGTTGTGGTTTTATTTTTCTTGTAAATAGGGATGAAATAACTCAAGGTGTAATTAAATCCTGCTCCAAATTTTCCGTCATACGTTCGGTTGTAACCTGGTATGAAAAGATTATCAAATCCATCTGGCTTTTTATTAGAAACCAAATAGTTTAATCGCACCGAGAATCCCAAATACACATTGTGGAACAACTCCGCTTTAATTCCTCCCACAACTTCTAACCAACTGGCATTTAAACCACCAAATTTCTCTCCCGAAATTACCGTGTTTTCACCATAATAATTCGTTGGATCATAGATTTTATAACTATTTAATGTCTGACTAAAACTACTAAAACCATAACGCATTCCCACGTAAATCATGTTTTCCATGTTAAGCCAGTTTTCAAATGAGTTGTAGTCAAAACCTACTTTAAAATAGGTGCCTTTAGTAGTAAAGTTCAAACGGTCATCGTCAATAGTCTTGTCTTCGTTTCCAATTTCTCCAGCAATGTAAAAACGCTTAGTTAAACGATAATCACCCACTACTTCAAAACCACGATAGTCTTTTTCGTAAAACGAACGCGCAATTTTATGTAAATCAACACCTAAACGCAGTCCATAACGCTCCGGATACATAACTTTGGCAGTGTCCTTAGTTTGTGCATTTCCTAACAAAGAAACACAAAACAAGCTCAGACTAAAAATAAATCTTAACATGTACTTCATTTTCGGTTTCTATATTAGGTTGTATCACTTCGATATTTTGAATCCAGTTGTTACTATCTGCAGTTAACACAATCGGATTAGTATCATTCAAATAAAATAAGGTTTTAAAACCACAAGCACGAGAAATATATTCATCCACTCTTTCGTAGTTAAAAGTGATGGCATCTATATTATCATTTGAACTATCAGTATCGCTTCCGTTCTGAATAAAATTCAAAGTGGTAACATCTGCCGTTGTTCTTAATGGAACTTCAATTTTAGAAACATTGTTAAATGCTTTGCCTTCAGAAAATGTGGGTGCTATCACCCCTAAATTCGTTACGTTCTTCAAAACGCTAGGATCAGCAGCATCGTAAAACTCAATAATTACTCTTGGTGTTACAGGTGTTCCACTTGCACAAATATCATCTTTTTCGCAGTTCCAAAACGAAACCGCTAAAAGCAAGGATAGGATTATAAAAACTATTTTTTTCATAAATTTTTTATTTTACCACATAGACACCTAGTTTTTCAAAATGAATTGAGACGTGACACTTTTCATAGTTTTCATAGCGCTGTGTTAATGAAATGCTATGTTTATCTCAAAAAAAATGGTTTTCTATGTTTCTATGTGGTTTAAATTTAATTATCTTTTTTCTAAAAGAACCACATTTTCCACATGATGCGTTTGCGGAAACATATCCACAGGGCGTACACGAACTACTTTATATTTCTCATCCATCAAAGCCAAATCACGTGCTTGTGTTGCCGAATTACAACTTACATACACAATTTTTGGCACGTCAGTTTTCAATAACATTTCTACTACATCTTTGTGCATTCCGTCTCTCGGTGGATCGGTGATGATAACGTCAGGTTGTCCGTGTTGGTTAATGAATTCGTCATTGAATACGTTTTTCATGTCCCCAACATAAAACTCACAATTCGTAATGTTATTGCGTTCCGCATTAGCTTTTGCATCAACAATCGCTTCTGGAACGGCTTCAACACCAATTACTTTCTTCGCTTTTTTCGATACGAATTGGGCAATGGTTCCGGTTCCTGTATATAAATCGTAAACGGTTTCGTTTCCAGTTAATCCAGCAAATTCTCTAGTGATTTTGTACAATTCATACGCTTGGTCCGAATTGGTTTGATAGAACGATTTCGCATTAATACTAAAATGCAAACCTTCCATTTCTTCCAAAATATAATCACGACCTTTAAACAAAATAATGTCTTGATCATACAAAGTATCATTCAATTTCTGATTGATAACATATTGTAATGAAGTGATTTGAGGAAAACGCTCCGCTAAGAAGTTCATCATCAATTCGATTCCGTTTTTATCGTTTTCATAAAACTGAAGCAACACCATAAGTTCACCAGTTGAAGCGGTACGAATCATCAACGTTCGCAACAAACCTTCCACAGCTCTAGCATTGAAGAACGTTAAGTTGTTTTCGTTAGCAAATCGTTTAATTTCATTACGAATTTCGTTAGATGGATCTTCTTGTAAATGACATTTCTCAATATCTAAAATCTTATCCCACATTCTTGGAATATGAAATCCCAACGCATTTTTATTGTCAAATTCAGTTCCTGATTGAATTTCCGCATTGGTCATCCAACGCGCATTCGAGAAACCAAATTCCATTTTATTTCGGTAAAACAATTGTTTTTCCGAACCTAAAATAGGCTCGAATTCAGGCAATTCAATTTTACCAATTCGCTTTAAATTATTATAAACTTCCTGATTTTTATAGAACAATTGTTGGCTGTACTTCATGTTTTGCCATTTGCAACCACCACAAGCACCAAAGTGCTCACAAACCGGGTCAATTCTATGTTCTGAAAATTCATGGATTTTTATAGCTTTACCTTCGTAGTAGGCTTTTCTTTTCTTCATCGTTTGCACGTCTACCACATCGCCAGGCACTACATTTGGAAGAAATATTACTTTACCATCAGGAGCTTTAGCTACCGATACACCTTTTGCACCTGCATCAAGGATTTTTACGTTTTCGAATACGATTTTTTCTGTTCTCTTTTTTCCCATGAGGCAAAAATAAGAATTGTTCACTGGATTTGATACGTTTTTTTTGATTTCTATAATTTTTAAAGCCAAGAGTTGTAGAATTCAATGGTTTTAATTGTAAATTAGCTAAAATGTTTTTGAATTATGAGAAACAATAAAACTTTTATAAGTGCTATTTCCAATATTGAATTTCCTGAGCATGATAGGGTTTCAGGGAAAACAATTCGAACTTCAATTTTAAACCTAATTTTAGAAGATTTTCCTGATTTTGATGTGAATGATTCCATTTCTGTACAAGAACTGAATGTGTATCGTGAAAAATACATTTCAAAATTTTTGCAAACCGAAATCAGTCAGTTATCAAAATTAGAAAAAGATGTAGTGCGGTCTTTAGGGGATGATACTTCGTTTGTAGCCAAAGTAGAAGAAGAAGTTGATACTAGAAATTACGGACAAATTGTAGCAGATAAAGTGGCGGCATTTGGAGGAAGTTGGACCTTTATTATTGCTTTTTTTGTTTTCATTACCATTTGGATTAGTTCCAACGTGATTATTTTTACGAACAAAGAATTCGATCCTTATCCCTTCATTTTATTGAATTTGATTTTATCCTGTGTGGCAGCATTGCAAGCGCCAGTCATTATGATGAGCCAAAACCGTCAGGAAGAAAAAGACCGCGAACGCGCTAAGAAAGATTACATGATTAATTTGAAATCAGAACTAGAAATTAGAATGTTAGACGATAAAATTGATCATTTGGTAATGCACCAACAACAAGAGTTAATCGAAATTCAAAAAGTGCAAATCGAAATGATGAACGATATTTTGAACCGAATTAAATAGGAAATTCTATTTTTGCACCAAATTACAACCATGAAAACCCACTTAGCTTTACTTCGCGGAATTAACGTTTCCGGTCATAACATGATAAAAATGGACGCTTTGAAATCGCTTTTAGAAAACGCGGGATTTCAAAATGTACGCACGTATATTCAATCAGGAAACGTTTTTGTAGATTCAGAAGAAGAACATGGTGCGAGTGTTGGGTTTAAAATCAAACAAGAAATTTTCAAAGAATTAGGATTGGAAGTTCCAGTTGTAGTTATTAGTAAAGAAGATTTGGAAGCGTGTTTTAAAAACAATCCGTATCTAAAAGAAAACGATTGTGATACCAAGAAATTGTACGTGGCTTTTCTTTCGAAAGAATTGCAAGGAAGCGCCATCAACGATTTAAAAATCAGCCAATTCAAACCCGACGAAGCAGCAATTGATAAAAGCAGAATCTACATCAAATACGCTGTAGGAGCCGGAAAAACAAGATTAGACCAAAAATATATCGAGAAAAAATTAAACGTTGTTGCCACAATTAGAAACTGGAATACGATTTCGACGTTGTTAGAAATGTTTGAGTAGGAGTTTAAAAGGTTAGTGGTTTAAAAGTTTAAAAGCGTCTGACATAGTTTATACATTTTTTAAAATTTCTTCCATTTCTAAAATCTGTGTTCCAAAAAATAGAATTTTTAGAGATTATTGATTTTGAACTTGAACTTGCCCTTGAACTTGCCCTTGAACTTGCCCTTGAACTTGCCCTTGAACTTGAACTTGCCCTTGACCTTGCCCTTGACCTTGCCCTTGAATTTGAACTTGA